>NZ_CDWTNB010000036.1:0-28751 GCF_977947065.1 Frankia sp. CgJB1 | reverse complement strand
ACTTAGCGGAAATGGCATTGGGAAGAGTGACCCGGCCGCGCATTGGCTGACGGCCGAACGGTTCGCCGGGATGTCGCCGGTCGAACGGCAGGCGGCGGAAGACCAGCTCCACGGGATTCGCGATCGGATTCTCGCTGGCGCAAAAATCTCACCCGGCGATCATGTACTGGATCTCGGTGCGGGCACGGGTCTGCTCACCCTCGCCGCCCTGGCCCTGGTCGGCCCGGACGGCGCCGTCACCGCCATCGACCGGTCCGCCGAGGCGTTGGACGCGATCCGACCCGCCGGCTACGGTGCCGGCGCCCCCGAACGGGTCGTCGCCAACGCCGCCAGCCTGCCCCTGCCGGACGGCAGTGTCGATGCGGTCGTGGCCCGCTCGGTTCTGATCTACCTGGAGGATCTGCCCGCCGCGCTGGAGGAGGCGGCCCGGGTGCTGCGTCCGGGCGGCCTGCTGTCCGTCTTCGAGCCGATCAACGCCCGCCGTCGGCACGACGCCGACCTGTCCACCCTCACCGCCGACGAGCTGCGAATGATCGGCGACCTGTTTGCCGACGCGACCCCGGCAGCCCGGACGATGAGCCGGTTCAACGAGACCGACACCGTTACCCACGCCCGAAGCGCCGGCTTCGAGGGCGTCACGGTCATCAGCACCATGACCAGCCGGGACGCCGTCGACGGCTACCTCAACCGGCCGCCGCACCCCGGCGCCCGCAGCCCCATCGACACCATCGCCACCTTCGACGAGAACCTCGCCCACCGCTACGCCCAGGCCTGGCAGCAGGCGATCGACACCCAGGGCACAATCACCTACACCACCCCGGTCATGTACCTGACCGCCACCCGCCGGATGGACTGATCCCACATCTGCCGCAGGACCCGCGGCACCCCGGACCGGCCGTCGGCGCCCCCGCGCCGACGGCCCCCGATCCCTCCCCCATCCGCGAGGTTCCCCCCGCTCCCGTCTCCGCTGGCCGCGCTCAGCCGGCGCTGGAGGCTTCCGCGGACGTCCCGGCGCGGGGAGAACCGGCCGAGGCGACCCCCACCGGGCATGACAGCCCGGTGCCACCCAGGCCGCAGTAGCCGCCGGGGTTCTTGGCGTCGGAAAGGTACTGCTGGTGGTATTCCTCCGCGTAGTAGAACGGACCAGCCGGGGCGATCTCGGTGGTGATCGCCCCGAGGCCCGCGGCGGTCAGCACCTGCTGGAACGCCTCGCGGCTGGCAGCCGCCGCGGCGGCCTGCCCGGCGGTGGTGGTGTAGATCGCCGAACGGTACTGGGTGCCCACGTCATTGCCCTGCCGCATGCCCTGGGTCGGGTCGTGCCCTTCCCAGAACACGCGCAGCAGCTCCTCGTAGCCGACCTTCGCGGGGTCGTACACCACAAGGACGACCTCGGTGTGCCCGGTCAGCCCGGAACACACCTCCTCGTAAGTGGGGTGCGGGGTGTGCCCTCCGGCGTAGCCGACGGCGGTGGTGTACACCCCGGGAACCTTCCAGAACGCGCGCTCGGCCCCCCAGAAGCAGCCGAGGCCGAACACGGCGGTCTCCAGACCCGCCGGGAACGGGCCGGCGAGCGGGGTCCCCAGCACAGTGTGCGGGACGTCGCCCGCGAACACCGGCCGATCCCGGCCGGGAAGGGCCTGCTCGGGCGTGGGCAGTGTCGTCTTGTGACGACCGAAGAACATGGGAAGCCACCTCCGGTGGTTGTCTCCTCGCACAACCGCGCACCGCGGCCACACGTTCCCGCAGCCCGGGACCCTCGGACGCCCTCCAGACATTCTCCAGATATTCATCGAAAGTTCGCTGGATGATCAGGGAGAACCCCGTCAGAGAACGAGATCCTCCAGCATCGTCGTGACCAGGGCCGCAATCGGCGATCGCTCGGAACGGGTGAGCGTGACGTGCGCGAACAACGGGTGGCCCTTCAGGGTCTCGATCACCGAGGCGACCCCGTCGTGCCGGCCGACCCTCAGGTTGTCGCGCTGGGCCACGTCGTGCGTGAGCACCACCCGTGACCCCTGCCCGAGCCTGGACAGCACGGTCAGCAGCACCCCGCGCTCCAGGGACTGAGCCTCGTCGACGATCACGAACGCGTCGTGCAGGGACCGGCCACGGATGTGCGTGAGCGGCAGCACCTCCAGCATCCCGCGATCCACGATCTCCTCGATGACCTCGGGGGAGACGAGCGCACCGAGGGTGTCGAACACCGCCTGGGCCCAGGGCGCCATCTTCTCGTTCTCGCTGCCCGGGAGGTACCCGAGCTCCTGGCCACCGACGGCGTACAGCGGGCGGAAAACCACCACCCGGCGGTGCGCCCGGCGCTCCATCACAGCTTCGAGCCCGGCGCACAGGGCGAGCGCCGACTTACCGGTGCCGGCTCGACCGCCGAGGGAGACGATCCCGACATCCGGATCGAGCAGGAGGTCGAGGGCCACCCGCTGCTCGGCGGAGCGACCGTGCAGGCCGAACGCGTCGCGGTCGCCGCGGACGAGCCGGACCTGCTTGTCGGCGGTCACCCGGCCGAGCGCGGAGGCACTCCCCCCGGTGGTGGTGAGGACCAGGCCGGTGTGGCAAGGCAGGTCGGCGGCCTCCAGGATCTCGGTGTAATCGCGGGAGTAAAGCCGGTCGAGGTCCTCCTGGGTGACGGTGAGCTCGGCCATCCCCGAGAAGCCGGTGTCCACCGGGGACAGCGCCTGGTACTCCTCGGCGGGCAGCCCCAGCACCGACGCCTTGACCCGCAGCGGGAGATCCTTCGTGACCAGTACGACGTCGGCGCCCTCGCGGGCGAGGTTCATCGCGACGCACAGGATCCGCGAGTCGTTCGTGTCGACCCGGAACCCCAGTGGAAGCACCGCCGCATCGGTGTGATTGAGTTCCACCCGTAGTGTCCCGCCGTTGTCCAGCGGGAGCGGTTGATCGAGGCGACCATGCCGGATGCGCAGATCGTCCAGGATGCGTAGTGCCTCCCGGGCGAACCAGCCCAGTTCCGGGTGGTTCCTCTTACCTTCCAGCTCCCCTATGACAACGAGGGGGAGCACGACATTGTGCTCCGCGAACCGCAGCAGCGCGCCAGGATCAGAAAGCAGCACGCTTGTGTCGACGACATGCGTTCGTGGCACACGCCCACCCGCTTACTCGGAGGTAGTCCGGGACCGACCCCTGCAGGAGCCGGGCACCGGCCTCCTGGTGTAGTCGCGCTTGCGGCACCGAGGGGCCTCCCGAGAGGTCCGGCACCATGCCGGACCACGGCTTGAGACGCTAGCGCTCCCACGGTAACCGCAGCCCTCGATGATGGCGACCCACTTCCGACAACACGTTACGTTAAGAACTGGAAACGTCTCGCACCCCGGAGCTCCCGTCGCACCCCGATCGGTCACATTGCGTCCGGATCATGACGCGGAGCATCAACCGCCGCGCGCGGCGCCGTCGGAGACCGGACCACGAGCGTCCGCCCGAGGAAGCCAGGTCAC
This sequence comes from Frankia sp. CgJB1, assembly GCF_977947065.1. Classification (NCBI taxonomy): domain Bacteria; kingdom Bacillati; phylum Actinomycetota; class Actinomycetes; order Frankiales; family Frankiaceae; genus Frankia; species Frankia sp. CgJB1. The sequence goes on along the minus strand of NZ_CDWTNB010000036.1, from coordinate 25,284 downwards.
CGCTCACTGCCCGGTTCAGAAGCCCCCGGACCTGCGCTGACTCCGGCAACGGGCACCAACCGGGGCAACGGGCACCGACCGGCCGCAGGCCGCCACCGGATCCACGAGCCCGGCGACCGACGAGAGCCGGGTGACCGCGGGCGTGCCGGCCAGAACGTGACAGGCCGAAACGTGGCGACATGGGAGGGGGCACCCGAAACGCGGCGACCGAAAGGTGACGGCCTGAAGCGCGCCCGCGGGGAAAACGTGACGGAACGCTATGGAACACCGCGGGCCGATGATCGGACACTCGTTGTCTCGACATGTCATCGAGATCGGACCGGACCAGACCAGGCCCGAAAGAGGGCGCCGGCTGGCACCGTCGGGCGGGTCGGAGGAAATTCAGCCAACCGACTGGGGAATTCCCGGAAATTTATCCGGAGAAGGGATTGATCCCCGGCAAACATGCAGGGATCCGCGGAGTGGTCATTATCGGGTGGTGCTCCACTCAGGTGAGCCGTAGGATTCGGAATGAAATAACTTGTTCACTTCGGGGCCCTCGCGAGCCCGTGACCTGCGAAGACACATATTGGCTTGCATTAATTACTTCATTACGAATTCGTAGCACGACACTCGGTAGGAACGCGGCCCGCCAACGGCGGAACAACGGACGCGACGCAGAGTTACGAATGAGTCCGCCGCCGGCTGGCCGCCGGGCCGGCGAAGGAGGGCCGAACCCTGCCGACCGGTCGCCACGGGACGGGCCGGGAGCCCGCCGAGCGGGTCGGCCGAAGGCCGACCCGCTCGGGAGTGTCGCACGAAGTGGTGCCACGGATGGCTTGCGTTGCCACAGATGCCTTGCGAGGTGCTGCCACGAAGTGCCGTGCCAGCGGTGCGGTCCCCGAACGGAGCCCGCGGTTGGGTGGCGTCAGCCGCTCAGCCTCCGCTGTTCAGCCGCTCGACGAGCGCCTCGTGCTCGGTCCACAGGGCGGCCGGAAGCCGTTCCCCGAACGTCTGGTAGTGCTCGGGGATCAGCTGGGCCTCCTGCTTCCACACCTCGACGTCCACCGTGAGCAGGGTCTCGAGGTCCTCCTCGGCGATGTCGAGGCCGTCGGCGGGTAGGGCGTCCTTCGTCGGCAGGACGCCGAGCGGCGTCTCCACCCCGGCTGCCGTGCCCTCCAGGCGACCGACGATCCAGGCGAGGACACGGCTGTTGTCGCCGAATCCCGGCCACAGGAACCTGCCCTCCGGGCTCTTGCGGAACCAGTTCACGTAGTAGATCCGCGGGAGCTTCGTCTGGTCGGCCTTCTGCCCGACCTCGAGCCAGTGGGCGAAGTAGTCGGCCATGTTGTAGCCGCAGAACGGCAGCATCGCGAAGGGGTCCCGGCGCAGCTTGCCGATCGCTCCGGCCTGGGCCGCCGTCGTCTCAGAGGCGACGATCGAGCCGAAGAACACCCCGCGCCGCCAGTCGGGAGCCTCGGTGACCAGCGGCACCGCGGTCGCCCGGCGCCCGCCGAACAGGATCGCCGAGATCGGCACGCCGCGCGGATCCTCCCACTCCGGGGCGATCGTCGGGCACTGGCCCGCCGGGACGGTAAAGCGGGCGTTGGGGTGTGCGGCGGGCTCGCTGGACTCGGGGGTCCAATCGCGGCTCTTCCAGTCGATGAGGTGCGCCGGCGGCTGCTTGGTCAGCCCCTCCCACCAGACGTCACCGTCATCGGTCCTGGCCACGTTGGTGTAGACGACGTTGCCCCAGAGGGTCCTGACCGCGTTGGGGTTGGTCTGCTCGCCGGTCCCCGGGGCGACCCCGAAGAACCCGGCCTCCGGGTTGACCGCGTACAGCCGGCCGTCCTCACCGAAGCGCATCCAGGCGATGTCGTCACCGACGGTCTCCGCCTGCCAGCCCGGCAGGGTTGGGATGAGCATCGCCAGATTGGTCTTTCCACAGGCCGACGGAAATGCGGCGGCAATGTAGTGGACCTTGCCAGCGGGAGACGTCAGTTTGAGGATGAGCATGTGCTCGGCGAGCCAGCCCTCGTCGCGGGCCATGACCGACGCAATACGCAACGCATAGCACTTCTTGCCAAGTAGTGCGTTTCCGCCGTAACCTGAGCCGTAGGACCAGATCTCCCGGGTTTCCGGGAAATGGGTGATGTACTTCGTCGTATTGCACGGCCACGGGACATCGGCCTGGCCGGGTTCCAGCGGAGCGCCCAGGGAATGGACGGCCGGGACAAAGAAACCGTCCGTTCCGAACTGCTCGAGGGCGGGCGTTCCCATCCGGGTCATCGTCCGCATGGAGATGACGACGTAGGGCGAGTCGGTGATTTCGACACCGAGGGCCGAGATGCTCGAGCCGAGCGGGCCCATGCAGAACGGGACGACGTACATCGTCCGACCCCGCATGCACCCTGCGAACAGGCCTCGGAGTGTGGCCCGCATCTCAGCAGGGTCGAGCCAGTTATTGGTCGGGCCGGCGTCCTCCGCCTGCTCAGAGCAGATATAGGTACGGTCCTCCACGCGGGCCACGTCGCCCGGGTCCGAGGCGGCGTAAAAGCTGTTCGGACGTTTCTCGTCATTCAGCCGGACCAGGGTCCCCTGCTCGATCAGAAGGGAGGTCAGCCGATCGAACTCCGCGTCTGATCCATCGCACCACTCAACCCGGTCCGGCTGAGTGAGTTCGGCAATCTCGCGCACCCAGGCAACTAGCCTGGCGTGCCTCGTGGGGGCCACGTCCAGCCCCGAAACCTGTGCCGCGGTTATCACAGCTCACACCTCCGGTCGAGTCGAACCTGCCGCGCTCTCTTCCCATATGCAGGTGCCCACTTGAGAACTCGAACGTACTCGTGGACGTTCAGACAAAACCCACAATATAGGGGGAGTTCGAGGCCACGTTCAGGATCATTAGACTGTACCGCGCGTTCCGTCCGCAGTCGCGCGATAGGCGAGTGCGCAGAAGCGTCGGATCCATCACGCACCGGTACGGACCGACTGCTGCCGTCCGGCTCCGCTTCGTGACGGCACTGACCCTCGGGTTATCGTTCTCGGCGTGGCTTCCCTCGTACAGCAGCCGGCCGGGCCTCCGCAGACGGACATCGCCTCGCACCCGCGTGACCTGGTGCGACCGCGCATGCGGGGATGGCTACATGCCGGCGCGTTCCCGATCAGCCTGACACTAGGCGTCATTGCGGTGGCGCTGGCTACCACGCTGCGTGCCCGGTTCGGTATCGCAGTTTACGCCCTGAGTATTGCGGCCCTCTTCGGAACGAGCGCCCTCTACCACCGGACGATGTGGTCGACATCACGCGCCCGGGCGCGCATGAAACGCCTCGACCATTCAATGATCTTTGTTTTCATCGCCGGCACTTACACCCCTTTCGCCCTGATTGCGATGCCGCCGACGACCGCTCGGGTGGTCCTGGCGGTGGTGTGGGGAGGGGCAGGACTCGGCGTCGCCATCCGGATGCTGTGGCTGCACTCGCCGCGGTACCTGACCGTGCCGCTCTACATCGCGCTCGGCTGGGTGGCCGTCTTCGTGATCCCGGAGCTCGCCCACCGGGCCGGGATCGCCTCGATGGTCCTTCTGCTCGTGGGGGGGGTCTGCTACAGCCTCGGCGCCGTCGTCTACGCCTGCCGGCGACCGGACCCGGTGCCCACGATCTTCGGCTACCACGAGGTGTTCCATGCCTTCACCCTCGTCGCCGCGACCTGCCACTACATCGCGCTGCTCTTCGCCATCTACTAACAGCCTTCCCCCACACGGCGGCTTCGCCGCAGTGCGGGGACCCCTGGCATCGGGCACCGTACGGGGTCTCCGCCGACTACAGCCGAGGGCCCACCGAGCGGATCTTCTCCACCTGTTCCATGGCCTCCCGGAGCTGGCACAGCCAGCTGTCGGCATTCTCGCCCACCAGACGTACGCACCAGGCGAGGGCCTCGCTGCGGCTGCGCGCCACCCCCGAGCCGACGAGGGTGTCGAGCACCTGGCGTTCCGGCTGGCGCAGCCGGGTCATCACCGGCACGGACAGTGCGGTGAACAGCTCGGTGGTGTCACCAAGGGTCGCGCCCCACGCCACCTTGCGGTTGTACCGATGTTCGGCCTTCGTGGCGATGGCGATCCGTTCCTCGCGGGTCTGCTCCCGGAACCGCCGGATCCGGGCCCCCGTCGCCGACGGCACTCCTCCAGGCGCGGCGCCGCCGGCCGCGAGTACCCCGATGACCGTAATCTCGTCCCGGTCCACGACCACCGTGGGCATCCCGGCGAACCACCCGGCCGGGATGTGCTCGGCGAACCAGGCTGCGGCGTCGTCCGCCGGAACCACCTCCGCCCGATCCCCCGGCCTGCCGTACCCCCGTCCACGCGGACCGGACATGACGTGTCCCCTCGATCTCCGATCGGCACCCGTGTCGGGACCCGCGCGCGGGCCCGGCCTGCCGGCCGATCCGGACCCGGAGGCCCGATCCGGCGCCCCGGAGCGGATCCGAAGAACCCCTCGTGACGATTACATGCTTACTGCATCACCAGTCTTACTGCATCGCCAGTACAACATGCTTACCGCATCACCAGTGAAAGAAGCGGGACGGTCAGGTGGCCACCTTCACCCCGAGTTGGCGGCGCACCTCGGCGGCGGTTCGGGCCGGCAGCTCACAGACGAAGTCCCGGCACACGTACACCCCGGCCGTGTCCCGGCCGACGGTCAGCGGTCCGCTGGTCACCACGACCGCACCAGGCGCCGTGCCGAGGCGGGCGAGCCGTTCCAGCGCCGGGCTGCCCACGACCGCGACCTCGGCCGGCCCGGCCAGCAGCGCCTCGGCGACCGCACCGGCCCAACCGGCGAACCGGGCATCCCGGGCCAGCAGCGGAGCGACGCGCGCCACCGTCGTCTCGGCGGCCGACCGGTGTTCGGTGGAACCGGTCAACGCCGCGTAGCTGACCAGGGCGCCGGCGACAGCAGCCTGGCCCGACGGGGTCGCCGAGTCCGAGTCGTCCCGCGGCCGGCGCAACAGCACCTCCGCGTCGTCCGCGGTATCGAAGAACCCCCCGCCAGGGGCCGCGAACCGGTCACGGACGGTATCCAGCAGCGTCCCGGCGAGCGCGAGCCACGCCGGATCGCCGGTGACCTGGTGCAGGGTGAGCAGCCCCTCGGCGACGTCGCCGTAGTCCTCCAGTACCCCGGCGTTCACGCCGACCCGGCCGTCCCGGCTCGTCCGGCGCAGGCGTCCGTCGACGAGATGCACGTCCCGGAGCAGGACGGCGGCCTGTTCGGCGGCCCGCACCCAGCCCGGCTCGTCGAACAACGCGCCGGCCTCGGTCAGCGCCGCGATGGCCAGGCCGTTCCAGGCGCCCACCACCTTGTCGTCGCGAGCCGGCTGCGGCCGGGTCGCCCGTGCCGCGGCCAAGGCCGCGCGGACCGCCGCGAACCTCGCCGGGTCGCCCGGGTCCGCCGGCAGGCGCAGCACCGACGTACCACGTTCGAAACTGCCCTGCTCGGTGACGCCGAAGACGTCGGCGGCCCACCGGCCGTCTTCCGGCCCGAGGACGGCGACGAGCTGGGCGGGTGCCCAGGCGTAGCTGGCCCCCTCCTCGGGGTGCGCTCCCGCCGGGGCGGCGCTCGCGGGAACGGCGCTCGCGGGAACCGCATCCGCGTCGAGCGCCGAGGCGAACCCCCCCTGGGGGGTGCGCAGATCCGCGAGCAGGAAGGCGGCCGTCTCCCGGGCCACCCGTTCGGCCAGCGCCGACCCGGTGGCCCGCCACAGGTGCAGATAGACCCGCAGCAGCTGCGCGTTGTCGTACAGCATCTTCTCGAAGTGCGGGACCGTCCACGTCGCATCGACGCTGTACCGGGCGAACCCCCCGGCGAGCTGGTCGTAGATGCCCCCACGCGCCATCCGTTCGCAGGTCACCGCGACCATCTCCAGGCTGCGCGCGTCCCCCGTGCGGGCGGAGTGCCGCAGCAGCATCTCGGCGACCATGGACGGCGGGAACTTCGGCGCACCGCCGAATCCACCGTGACGGGCATCGAAGCGGGCCGACAGCCCCGCCACGGCGGTGTCGAGCAGAGCCGGGGTGATCTCGGCGGCGGGACCGGACGCCGGACCGCGCATCGCCGCCTCGGCGAGCCGGCGGGCGATGTCCGCCCCCGACTCCTCGATCTCGTCCCGCCGGGTCTGCCAGGCCTCGGTGACCGCCGCCAGGACCTGGCGGAACGACCCCATGCCGGGCCGGGGACGCGGCGGGAAGTAGGTGCCGGCGAAGAACGGCTCGGCGGTAGGGGTGAGGAACACCGTCATCGGCCAGCCGCCGTGCCCGGTCAGGGCGACGGTGACATCCATGTAGACGGAATCGACGTCGGGCCGCTCCTCCCGATCCACCTTGATGTTGACGAAATGGTCGTTCATGTACTCGGCGGTCACGGCGTCCTCGAACGACTCGTGCGCCATGACATGGCACCAGTGGCAGGATGCGTAGCCCACCGAGAGCAGCACCGGCACCCCCCGCCGGGCCGCCTCCGCGAAGGCCGCCGGGCTCCAGGGCCACCAGTCGACCGGGTTGTCCGCGTGCTGCAGCAGGTACGGAGACGTCTGCTCCGCGAGCTTGTTAGGCACCCGAACTCCTCATGATCTGTGTCCGCCAGGCCCGCGGAACCCCGTAGGCCTCTGGATATGCAACCAAAGGCGCACCCAGGTAGTCGTAGTCCGCCCTCATCTCCACGCCGCGCCGACGTGATCGGCGCGCTTCCTCGACCGGCCCGCCGCGCCGGCGTACCCGGCGGATAGGATTGTGGGACCGCACGATCCCCGCCGTCCGCTCGCTCGACCGCCGTCCGCCAGGCTGCCGTTCCCGCCGCGAGAGCGGTGAGAGGATCGACGTACCAACGAGTTTGGATGGCACGAGCGATGAGTGAGACGGCCGAGCCCGGCACCCGGACCGGCGCCGCGGACACCACGGTGGCACCGACCGACGCGTCCGGCGGGACCACCCCGGCAGCCGCGGGCACCGCGGGCGGCGCCCCCGCCGGGACCGGGGGCGGCGAGCCGAGCTTCCGGTACGACGCCCGGCTCGCCGCCGACATCGAGCGGCGCTGGCAGCACCGGTGGGCCGACGAGGGCACGTTCAACTCGCCGAACCCGGTCGGGCCGCTCTCGGCGGGCTTCGAGAAGGTCGCCGGCCGGGAGCCGTTCTACATCATGGACATGTTCCCCTATCCGAGCGGCTCGGGGCTGCACGTCGGGCACCCGCTGGGGTACATCGGTACCGACGTGTTCGCCCGCTACCTGCGGATGTCCGGCCGGCACGTGCTGCATCCGTTCGGATACGACTCCTTCGGCCTGCCCGCCGAGCAGTACGCGATCAACACGGGCCAGCATCCCCGCGACACCACCAATACCAACATCGCCAACATGCGCCGCCAGCTCTCCCGGCTGGGGCTGGGCCACGACACCCGCCGCGAGATCGCGACGACCGGCGTGGGCTACTACCGCTGGACGCAGTGGATCTTCCAGCAGATCTTCAACAGCTGGTACGACCCGCAGGCCGACCGGGCCCGGCCGATCGCCGAGCTGATCGAGGAGTTCGCCGCGGGCACCCGGGCGCCGGTAGCCGGCCCCGCCGGGGGGAACACGGCCGTGTCGGTTGACGCGGTCCGGGCGGCGAACCCGGCCGGGCTGGCGTGGGCCGAGCTCGACGAAGTGTCCCGCCGGAAGGCCGTCGACGCGCACCGCCTGGCCTACATCTCCGAACAGCTGGTCAACTGGTGCCCGGGGCTGGGCACCGTGCTGGCGAACGAGGAGGTCACCGCCGACGGCCGCAGCGACATCGGGAACTACCCGGTGTTCCGCCGGCCGCTGAAGCAGTGGGTCCTGCGGATCACCGCCTACGCCGAGCGGCTGATCTCCGACCTCGACCTGGTCGACTGGCCGGACTCGATCAAGCAGATGCAGCGCAACTGGATCGGTCCGAGCGAGGGCGCCAGCGTCCAGTTCACCGTCGTCGCCCCCGGCGAGGGGACAGGTGCGTCCAGTCCGTTCGATCTGTTCGATCCCTCCGATCCCTCCGATCCCTCCGGCTCATCGACCGCCCGGCGCATCGAGATCTATACCACCCGCCCGGACACCCTGGCGGGGGCCACCTTCCTGGTGCTTGCGCCCGAACATCCCCTGGTCGACACGCTGATCGCCGACACCTGGCCGACGGGCACCCCGGTGAGCTGGCGCTTCCCGGCGGGACGGCGGGGCGGCGGCACGGAACCGGCGGGCGCCGCCGGGTCGGATGCAGGCACCGCCGGGCCGGAGGCGGGCGCCGATCCGGCGTGGACCCCGCGAGCCGCCGTCGACGCCTACCGGGAGTTCGCGGCCCACCGCAGCGACCGGCAGCGCGGCGAGGAGGTCATCGACCGCACCGGCGTGTTCACCGGCTCGTACGTGCGCAACCCGGTCGGTGGCGGGGTCATCCCGGTCTTCCTGGCCGACTATGTGTTGCTGGGCTACGGCACCGGGGCGATCATGGCGGTGCCGGCACACGACAGCCGGGACTTCTCCTTCGCCCGCGCGTTCGACCTGCCGATCCCCGCCGTGCTGGAGCCGGACGCGGACTGGTACGCCACGCACGGGGTAGTGCCCGCGACTCCATCGGCGCAGTGGCCCGAGGCGTTCAGTGGTGCGGGCGAGTATCGGCCCGGTCCGGCCGGCGCCCCGGTGCTGGTCGGCCTGTCGAAGAGCGAGGCGATCAAGGCCACGGTTCACTGGCTGGAGGAGATCGGCGCCGGCAGGTCGGCGCGATCGTACCGGCTGCGGGACTGGCTGTTCTCCCGCCAGCGGTACTGGGGCGAGCCGTTCCCGATCGTCTTCGACGCCGACGGGCTCCCCCACGCGGTTCCCGACGAGCTGCTGCCGATCGAACTGCCGGAGATGACCGACTTCCGGCCCACGGCGATGGCCGAGGACGACGCGAGCGACCCGCTGCCCCCCCTGGCCCGGGTCGCCGACTGGGTGACGGTCACCCTGGATCTCGGCGACGGGCCGAAGCAGTACCGGCGTGAGACGAACACCATGCCGCAGTGGGCCGGTTCGTGTTGGTACTACCTGCGCTACCTGGACCCGACCAACACCGAGCGCTTCGTCGACCCGACCGTCGAGCGCTACTGGATGGCCGGGCCGGGCGCGGTTCCCGGCGACGGCGGCGTCGATCTGTACGTCGGCGGCGTCGAGCACGCCGTGCTGCACCTGCTCTACGCCCGGTTCTGGCACAAGGTGCTCTACGACCTGGGCCACGTCTCGACCAAGGAGCCGTTCAAGCGGCTGTTCAACCAGGGCTATATCCAGGCGGATGCCTTCACCGACGCCCGAGGCATGTACGTCCCGGCGGCCGAGGTGACGGCGACCCCCGACGGCCGGTTCCTCTTCCAGGGCGCCCCGGTCAACCGGCGCTCGGGCAAGATGGGCAAGAGCCTGAAGAACAGCGTCAGCCCGGACGAGATGTACGACCGGTTCGGCGCCGACACGCTGCGCGTCTACGAGATGGCAATGGGCCCGCTCGACGCCGACCGGCCATGGCACACCGACGACATCGTCGGTTCGCACCGGTTCCTCCAGCGGCTGTGGCGCACCGTCGTCGACGAGACCACCGGGGCGGCCGCCGTCGTCGACGAGCCGTTGGACGACGAGGCTCTTCGCGTCCTGCACCGGACGATCCTCACGGTCACCGCCGAATACGCGGGGCTGCGGTTCAACACCGCGGTCGCCCGGCTCATCGAACTGACCAACTTCGTCAGCAAAAGTTACGGGAAGTCCCCCACCCCCCGCGCGCTCGCCGAGCCGCTCACCCTGATGGCGGCCCCGCTGGCCCCGCACATCGCCGAGGAACTGTGGTCCCGCCTCGGTCACGAGGAGTCGGTCAGCACGGCCGCCTTCCCGATCGGGGATCCGGCGCTGGCCGCCGAGTCGGTCAGGACGATCCCGGTCCAGGTGAACGGGAAGGTCCGGTTCACCCTCGAGGTTCCGGACGGCTCGGCGGAGCAGACGGTTCGCGATCTGCTCGCCGCGCATCCCGAGTTCGCCCGGCAGACCGACGGTCAGACGATCAAGAAGATCATCGTCGTGCCCGGTCGGATCGTGAATATCGCCACCTCCCCCGCCTAACCGGGGTCTGCGGCAGCCGCCTACCGATCGCTCCCCGCGGAGCCCGCGGGGGGTCCGGGCTGGGTCGGCAGGTCCAGCTGCTTGCCGCCACCCGCCGGGCCCGCCGGGCTACCGGCGCCGGCGGTGCCGGGGGTCTCCTCGACGACCTCCCCGTCGATAACCGGCGCATCTCCCCCGGGCAAGGCGGCGGAACCGCGCCCGCCACGGCGCCCGTCTCCACCGTCCAGCCGGCGCATCGCGTTCGGATCAGGATCGCCGCCGGCGAACTCGCCGCTGGCGACGTTCGACCGCATCCGGCGCAGGCTCTTCGAGAGGAAGAAGAAGATCACAATGGATGCCACGATCAGTGCCAGGACAACGAGGAACCCGACGGCTCCGGCGTCGATCTTCCTCTCGACCAGCACGGAAGCGGCGAAGACCTCGTTCACGGCCACGTCCTCACACCTGGTGTCCTCTGGTGTCCGCCACACCTGCTGTTACCGCCCGCCACGGGGACACTCCACGACGGGCGCCAGTTCCGACCCTACGCCCTGCCGTGCGAGCCCTCCGCCTCCGCGGCCACGCACCGTTGAATAGATCACATACTGTTCAAAAAGTCACATGCCGTCCAAAAGGTCACATCACCGGAAAGTCACACACCGTTGAACAGATCGTCTTCGGGCAGCATGCCGACCTCGATGAGAGAACGGGCTAGCTGGTAGTCCTCCGTCGGCCAAGCGTCCCGCTGCGCCTCCAGGGGTATCCGGAACCACCATCCGGTGGGGTCGACCTGGGTGGCGTGGGCGATCAGCGCCCGGTCGCGGGTCTCGAACCAGTCCGCGCACTCCACCTGGGTGGTGAGCCGACCGGTGTCCTCGGCGCGGTCGACCCACTCGGCCAGCCGCTCGGCATAGGGGGACTCCAGACCCCGGGCCATCATCTCCTCGTGGAGAGCGAGGATGCGCTCCTTGTGGAAGGTGAGGTGGTAATAGAGCTTGAGCGGCTGCCAGGGTTCGAGGCCGGCGTCGGCACCGACCTCGGGATAACGGTCGGGATCACCGGCCGCCTCGAACGCCTCCACACTGACCCGATGGGTCATGATGTGGTCGGGATGCGGATACCCGCCCGACTCATCGTAGGTCGTGATGACCTGCGGCCGGAACTGACGGATCAACCGGACCAGCGGACGGGCCGCCTCGTCGAGCGCGATGGTGGCGAACCGCCCGTCCGGAACGGGCGGCGGCGGATCGCCCTCAGGAAGCCCGGAGTCGACGAAGCCGAGCCACTCTTGGCGGACCCCGAGGATGAGCCGGGCAGCCTCCATCTCCTGCCTGCGGATCTCCGCCATCCGGGCGGCGACACCCGGCTGGTCCATCGCGGGATTGAGAATGCTGCCCTCCTCTCCCCCGGTACACGTGACCACGAGCACGTCGGCGCCCTCGCTGGCGTAACGTGCCATGGTGGCGGCGCCCTTGCTGGACTCGTCATCGGGGTGGGCGTGGATGGCCATCAAGCGCAGGCCATGCCGATCGTGGACCGCAGGCATGCGGCCCATTGTTCCTGATGCCCCGGCGTTCCTGATGCCCCGGCGTTGTTCCGAGCTCACTGGCCCGGGTGGTCCGAGCTCGCCCGGGGAACCGCCGGGGCCCGCCCCGCGTTCGGTCTAGAAAAGTCACCCAACGCCGTGGCACAACGCCGTGGCACAATGCACCGTCCGCGCATGCTTCGACGGCAGAGCTGCCGTCGACCGGCGCACCGACATCGTCGTCGGCCCGGTCCGAAGGGCCGATGGACGACGGCCGGTCCCGTCGTCCTCCCACCCCTGCGTGAAGCATTTGTGGTCGAGGTCGAAGGCAAGGGCTGTCGGATCACCCGTAAGGGCTGACCCGCCGGTCCGGGGCTTCCAGGCGGTCCAGACGCCGCCAGAGCCACCAAGCCCGACATCTTCCTTGATTCATTTTGGTATGATGGTCCTTTTGATGTTCACCGAGGAGCGTGACCCGCGTGACGCAGCAGACTTGGCTCACCCAGGAGGCATACGACCGGCTCCGCTCCGAGCTCGACTACCTGACCGGCCCGTGGCGTACGGAGATCGCGACCAAAATTGAAGCTGCCCGCGAGGAGGGCGACCTCAAGGAAAACGGCGGCTACCACGCGGCCAAGGAGGAGCAGGGCAAGCAGGAGGCTCGGATTCGCCAGCTCACGGACCTGCTGCGCGATGCCCAGGTCGGCGAGGCACCCGCGGCGACCGGCGAGGCCGGCCCCGGCACCGTCGTCGAGGTGCGCTTCCCCGGCGAACGGGAGACGGAGAAGTTCCTCATCGGCTCGCGCGAGGACCACAGCACGCCCATCGAGGTCTTCTCCCCGGCGTCCCCGCTGGGCGGCGCGGTGACCGGGCGCAAGGCGGGCGAGACCGTCTCCTACACGCTGCCCAACGGCCGTTCGGCCAAGGTCGAGATCGTCTCGGTGTCGCCCTACTCGGGCTGACTACGCCAGCAGCGGACGACTGCCGACCCGGCTGCGCGGGTGGCGGCATCGGCGTACCGTCGACGGGTGGAGGATCTGCCGGCACAGCCCAGTCATTCCATGCCACCGACCGTGGCATCTCCGGCCCACCCGCCGACGGCCGCCGCCTCGCGGCTCACCACCCTGGGTGAGCTGCGCCGCAGCGGGCACGCGCACCGCCCGGTGCGGACGGAGCTGCGCGACAACCTCGTCGCCCTGATGCGGGGCGACGGCCCCCGGTTCCCGGGCATCGTCGGTTTCGGCGAGACCGTCCTTCCCCAGGTCGAGCGGGCCATCCTGGCCGGTCACGACATCATCTTCCTCGGCGAGCGCGGGCAGGGCAAGACCCGACTCATCCGCACTCTGGTGAGCCTGCTCGACGAGTGGTCGCCGGCCGTCGCCGGCTGTGAGATCAACGACCACCCCTACGCGCCGGTCTGCGGCCGATGCCGCGCGCTGGCGGCCGATCTCGGTGACGCGCTGCCGGTGGTCTGGCGGCACCGCGGCGAGCGGTTCAGCGAGAAGCTCGCGGCCCCGGACACAAGCGTCGGCGACCTCATCGGCGACGTCGACCCGGTGAAAGTCGCCGAGGGCCGCACGCTCGGCGATCCCGAGACGGTCCACTACGGGCTGGTGCCGCGCACCAACCGCGGGATCTTCAGCGTCAACGAGCTGCCCGACCTCGCCGGACGGATCCAGGTCGCGCTGCTCAACGTGCTGGAGGAGCGGGACATCCAGGTCCGCGGCTACCTGCTCCGGCTGCCGCTGGACCTGCTGCTGGTCGCTTCGGCCAACCCCGAGGACTACACCAACCGAGGGCGGATCATCACGCCGCTCAAGGACCGGTTCGGCGCCGAGATCCGCACCCACTACCCGCTGCACCTCACCGACGAACTGGCGCTGATCCGCCAGGAGGCGGTGATGTCCTGGGCGGGGTCCCCGCTCGGCGCGCCGGAAATACCCGATCACCTGGTGGAGATCGTGGCCCGGTTCACCCGGCTGGTGCGCGACGCCCCCCAGGTCGACCAGCGCTCGGGGGTATCGGCCCGGCTGTCGGTGGCCGCGGCCGAGACGGTGGCGGCCTCGGCGGTCCGCCGCGCGGCGCTGACCGGCGAGGAGACGCCCACCGCACGGGTGGTCGACCTCGCCGCGATCGTCCCGGCAGTACGCGGCAAGGTCGAGTTCGACCAGCTGGAGGAGGACCGGGAGGACGAGGTCCTCGCGCTGCTGCTGCGCCGCGCGGTGGCCGAGACGTTCCGGGCGAGGCTGGCCGGCGCGGACCTCACCGGCCTGCAGGCCCGCTTCGACGCGGCTGGCCCGGTCGAGACCGGCGACCTGGTAGCGGCGGCCGAGCTGCTGCGCCGGGTCGGGCCGGTGCCCGGGCTCGCGGCGATCCTGACCAGGCTCGGCGTGGACGGGGCGGAGTCGCCGGGGCTCGCGGCGGCCGCACTGGAGCTGGCGATGGAGGGACTGCACCTCAACCGTCGGTTGGCCAAGGAAGAGCTTCCCGGACGGACCGTCTACGGCACCTGACCCGGCGGCACCTGACCTCGCACGGAAGCTTCCAGGAGGAACAGTGAGTTCCGGAACATTCCGTTATGGCCCGTGGGACGGCGGACCCGATCCACTCGCCTCCCCCTTCACCGCGTCCGACGCCCTGGATGAGATGTCCCGCCAGATTCTGGAGGGACGCACCCCGCGGGAGGCGCTGGAGTCGCTGCTGCGCCGGGGCATGCCGGGCCGGCGTGGTCTGGACGACATGCGCCGGGCCGTCGAGCGGCACCGGCGGGAGGCCCGGTCCCGCGGCCGGATGGACGGGACGCTCCAGGAGGTCCGCCGGCTGCTCGACACCGCCGTGGGCCAGGAACGGGCGGCGCTGTTCCCCGACCCCTCCGACGACGCCTGGCTGCGCGAGGCCGAGCTGGACGCGCTGCCCGCGGACCCCGCCCGTGCGGTGCGCTCGCTCGCCGAGTACGACTGGCGGTCCCCGCCGGCCCGCGAGACGTACGAGAAGATCTCCGAGCTGCTGCGTCGCGAGGTCCTCGATTCCCAGTTCAAGGGAATGAAGCAGGCCCTGGAAGGGGCCGCGCCCGAAGACTTCGCCCGGATCCGGGAGATGGTCGCCGCGCTCAACGCCCTGTTGGAGGCGGACGCCCGTGGTGAGGACACCGACGAGGCGTTCGCCCGGTTCATGCGGGAGTTCGGCGACTTCTTCCCGGAGAACCCCGGCTCGCTGGAGGAACTGGTCGACGCGCTGGCCCGCCGGGCCGCCGCCGCCGCGCGGTTACTGGCCGGGCTCACCCCGCAGCAGCGCTCCGAACTCGCCGACCTGATGTCCACGGCGATGGAGGACCTGGGGCTCGCCGTAGAGATGTCACGACTGGCGCAGGCGCTGCGCGCGTCCCGACCGGACCTCAACTGGGGTGGACGGGTGCGGGGGCGGGCCGGCCGGTTGGGCAACGGCCTGACCGGCGAGGAACCGCTCGGCCTCGGCGACGCCACCACCGCGCTGGAGGAGCTCGCGGAGCTGGACGAACTGGCCGCCGCGCTGGGGCAGGACTACGCCGGGGCATCCCTGGAGGACGTCGACCCCGAGGCGGTGGCCCGGGCGCTGGGCCGGTCCGCCGTCGACGATCTGCGGGGGCTGCAGGAGATCGAACGGGAGCTGGAACGGCAGGGATTCCTCACCCGCCGGGCCGGGAGCCTCGAGCTCACCCCACGGGCGGTGCGCCGGATCGGGCAGGCCGCGCTGGCCCGGATCTTCCGGCAGATCTCCGCCCGAGGCCGCGGGGATCACAGTGTGACCGACGCGGGTTCCGCCGGGGATCTGCTGGGCACCTCCCGGGCCTGGCAGTTCGGCGACACCCAGCCGATCGACGTCGTCCGCACAGTCCGCAACGCGGTGCTGCGCGGCGGTCCGCCCGGCCGGGGCCACCCGATCCGCCTGGCGGTGGCCGACTTCGAGGTCGCCGAGACGGAGCGCCGCGCCACGGCGGCGGTGTGCCTGCTCGTCGACCTGTCCTACTCGATGGCGCTGCGGGGCACCTGGGGCATCGCGAAGTCGACGGCACTCGCGCTGCACACGCTCGTCAGCACGTCGTTCCCGCAAGACAAGATCCACATTGTCGGCTTCTCGGACTACGCCCGGGAGCTGCGGCCGGTCGAGCTCGCCGGACTCGACTCCGAGATGGTGCAGGGCACGAACCTGCAGCACGCCCTGCTCATCGCGGGCCGGCTGCTGAGCCGCTACCCGCAGGCGGAGCCGGTCATCATGGTAGTCACCGACGGTGAGCCCACCGCGCACCTGCTGCGCGACGGGACTCCCTCGTTCTCCTGGCCGCCGATGCCCGAGACCCTGGAGCTGACCCTGGCCGAGGTCGACCGGCTCACCCGGCGCGGCGTGACCGTCAATGTGTTCATGCTCGACGACGAGCCACGGCTGGTGCAGTTCGTCGAGGAGATGGCCAGACGCAACGGCGGGCGGGTTCTCTCACCCGATCCCGCCGCCCTCGGCAACTACGTCATCCGGGACTACCTGCGGGCCCGGGGCAGGCACCGCACCGTCCGCTGACCGCCGCGCCGCCCCGCCCGGCTCGGCGGCGAGGCGTTCCCAGAACTCGACCGCGAGCTCCTCGTAGCCGAGCCCGAGATCGAGGGCCCGGCGCAGCGACCAGGCCAGGGCACCCGCGGGCAGCGCGGTCAGGGAGCGGTACACCTCCAGGTGAGCGCGATGCGCCGCCGCCTGGGCCCGCGCGAGCCGGCTGACATCACCCGGCCGGCCCAGATCGACGAATGCCAGCTTGAGCAAGCCGGGATCGCGCAGCTCGGTGCGCCCGGCCTCCGGGACGGCGAGCCACGCGGCCAACCTGCTCCGGCCGGCGCCGGTCAGGCGAAAGATCCACCGCCTGCGGCCGGACTCCTCCCGTTCCTCAGAAAGGAGTCCGGCCGCGGCAAGGCGGGGCGGCTCCTTGTAGAGCTGGGCGTACGGAAACGACCAGAAGTTACCGATCGAGCCGGCAACCGCGACCTTGAGCTCGTACGGAGTGGCACTGCCACACCGCGCTACCTCCCCCAGGACCAGATACGACACCGGCGTCAGCGCGATTCCAGCCATGGTCTCGATGATATGGCTTGAATGATACGGGTTGATAGGTACTGTCTTTTCCGGACTATCTACCACATAGCTGTCTTACGCCTACAGTCCTCTCCAGCCGACCCATGGAGATGGGTCGACGAGGCCGGGAGGTGTTGCCCGCCGACCCACCCGTCCCACAACGCCCGCGAGCCGCCACAGAAGGCGACAGTACTGCTACTCTGCGCTGTCGTGACGTCACGGAGTGCAGACCAGGAGTGCGAGGGGCGGGCGGGCGCGGCACGCCTCCGACCACTCCCGCCGACGGATGTACCCGGCGCCACCCGAGCCCGCCCACGCCCGCCCGCGCGATCGAGGCTCGCCGTCGCGATCCTGCTGACGGCGGGCGTCGCGCTGGCACCCGCGGCCCTTCCGGCCAGCCCCGCCCAGGCGGCGTCGGCCACCGGGCGAGGGGGCGCGCCGATTGCCGCCACGTACCCGGGATCCACCGCGGGACAGCTCCTCTCGGCGCCGGGGGCGGTGACCCTCGCCGAGCAGCGCGAGGTCGAACGGTACTGGAGCGCGGAGCGGCGGGCCCGAGCCTTCGGGGCCCGCACGAACGACCATGCCGATGCCGCCCCCCTCAGTCCCGGGCCGGCCCCGCCTGCCGTCGGCGGCTCCGAAACGGCCGCGAGCGGCGCTCCCCCGCCCCCGAGCGCCGGAATGCCCTACACCCGGGGCGGGCTGGTGACCACGACCACCGGCCGGTTGTTCGCCACCATCGGCGGCGGTGACTACGCCTGCTCCGCGAGCGTCGTGTCCAGCCCCAATCGTGACCTCGTAGTCACCGCGGGGCACTGCGTGCACGGCGGTACCGGGGAACAGTTCGCGCGGAACGTCATCTTCATCCCCGGGTTCGACAACGGCGCGATGCCCTACGGCATCTGGACCGCCCGCCGGCTCACCGTGACGTCCGGTTGGGCCCATCGGGGCGACTTCGACGTCGACACCGGCTTCGCCCTGTTCAACCCGTCCCCGTCCCGCGGCCGTCATCTCGAGGACACGGTCGGGTCCCAGGGCATCGCCTTCGATCTTCCGGGGACGTATCCGCAGTACACCTTCGGCTACCCACGGCTGCCCCCCTACGACGGCAGCCAGCTCGTCTACTGCGCCGGCCCCGGCTTCGGCGACCCCTACGGCAGCCCGTCGATCGGCGTCGCCTGCCGCATGACGGCCGGCGCCAGCGGCGGGCCACTGCTCACCGGCCTCGGCCGGCTCGGTTCCGGGCACGGCTGGGTCAACGGGGTGATCAGCTACGCCTATGCCGGAGTCAACGACAAGCTATACGGAACTCACTTCGGCGACGTGGTGAAGTCACTCTACTATCAGTCCTACCGGCTCTAGCGGATCGCCGTCCCCCGGGATACAGCCGGCTGACGACGATCGATACCTTCTGTGCATGCCGCATTCGGGCAGCTTCGGGCTCCTCCTGACCGTGCACGTCGTCGTCGGGGTCCTCGTCATCGGTCCACTGACACTGATCACCGTGGTCACCCCGCGCCTGCTGCGGTTGGGGGCCGGCGCCCTGCCGATCCTGCGCCTGTGCGTGCGGATGATCCGGGCCCTCACGCTCGCCTCACTGCTCATCGTCGTGACGGGCCTCGGGCTGGTGAATCAGGGATCATTCGGCAGCGTGCGGTCGCTGGGCGACCCCTGGCTGTCGGGTGCCCTCGTGCTGTGGGTGGTGGCCACGGGGATCTCGCTGGGCATAATCGCGCCCGGGCTCGCCCACGCCGTCAAGGAGATCGACGCGGGCGGTGACACGCATCGGCGTACCCTTCCAATCATGGGGGGTGTCGCCGTGAGCACCGCCTGCTGGGTACTGATCATTGCTTCCATGGTCATCAAACCCGGGACCTGACTCGGCCGGGCCACCGCGACGATCCGGGCGGGTCGGCGCTCAGCTCGCCTGCGCGAGCGTCCCGCGACGATCGACTCCCCCGCGATGCACGACATCGTCAAGCTTGTCCAGGATGCGGCCCCAGACCTGGCGGGGGAGCTCATGCCCCATCCCGTCGATCTCCAGCAGCTCCGCGAGCGGGATCGCCGCAGCCGTCAACCGACCACCGAGGACCGGGACGAGCGGGTCCGCGTCACCGTGGACGACGAGGGTGGGGACCGGGAGCCGCGCGAGCCCGGGGGTGCGGTCGGGCGCCGCGAGCACGGCGGCGATCTGGCGCATGGCCCCGACCGGGTTCGGGCGACGGCCCCATTGGATCTCGGCCCGCCGCCGCAGCCACGCCACGTCCGGCTCGAACAGCGGCGAGCCCAGGACCTCCTGTGCCTCGTGCCCGGCGAGGACGAACTCCTCCAGGTCGGCCGGCGCCGGCCGCAGGAATAGCGCGATCGCCTCGGCGGTCGGCTGCACCCGGTGGTCACCCGGATGGGACATCATCGAGGTGAGGCTGCGCACCCGCTCGGGGTTCCCGAGGGCCGCGATCTGGGCGATCATGCCACCCATCGAGCTGCCCATCAGGTGCGCCGACTCGATTCCGAGGGCGGTCAGCAGGCCGATTGCGTCCGCGGCCAGGTCCTCGAGCCGGTAGGGGGCGAGGTCGAAGCGACCGCTCAGGATCGCTGCCAGGTCGGGCCGACCGAGCTGGTCGAGATGAGTGGACAGTCCCACGTCCCGGTTGTCGAAGATGATCGTTCGATAACCGCGACGGCCGAGCGCGGCCAGCAGGTCCGGGTGCCAGCCTACGAGCTGCTGCCCGAGGCCGCCGATCAGGAGCAGCGGCAACCCGTCCTCGTCGCCGTGGATCTCGTAGGCGAGGTCGATGCCGTTGACCGAGACGATGCCCATGGTCGGAAGGTAGCCATCCCATGGCGCCGGCGCACGAGTTCCGCCGGCAATCGGCCGGAGGTCACCCGAAAGGGCCAGGCGGATGCCGGCAGCGCGGCCGTCGAGCGGCGAACACCCCACCCGTCAACTACTTTAGGTAATCACTCGACCTCCTATAGCGATTATCCTGCTGGGCAACCCCACCGGACGGGCACACGTGATCTTTCCGACGATCGAGTTTGCGGCGTTCCTTGTCGTGGTGCTGGCGATCTCCTGGCTGCTGATGCCCCGGCCGAGGCTGTGGAAGCCGTTCATCCTCGGGGCGTCGTATTTCTTCTACGGCTTCGCGGACGCGCGCTTCGTGCTGCTGATCGTGGCCTCCACCTTGATCAACCAGGGCGCCGTCGTCGCGATCCACCGCTGGCGCGACCGCCGCATCCTCATCGCCGCGATCGTCTGCGACCTCGGCCTGCTCGGCTGGTTCAAGTACTACAGCTTCTTCGCCCTGTCGGTGGACCGCGCGCTGGCCGAGATCGGCCTCCCCACAGCGCTGCCCCTGCTCCAGGTGGCGCTGCCGATCGGGATCTCGTTCTTCACCTTCCAGGCGCTGTCCTACGTCATCGACGTCCATCGCGGCACCAGCGCACCCGCGTCGCTGCTGGACTTCGCCGTGTACGAGGCGTTCTTCCCGCACCTGGTCGCCGGTCCCATCGTGCGTGCGCGCGAGTTCATCCCCCAGCTCGCCACGCCACGGGACCCGAACCAGGTCCAAGCCACCCGGGCCGTGTTCCTGATCGTGGGCGGCTTGGTCAAGAAGGTGGTGCTCGCCGACCTGATCGCCTC
The DNA here is from genome assembly GCF_977947065.1 of Frankia sp. CgJB1. Lineage (NCBI taxonomy): Bacteria > Bacillati > Actinomycetota > Actinomycetes > Frankiales > Frankiaceae > Frankia > Frankia sp. CgJB1. The sequence goes on along the minus strand of NZ_CDWTNB010000036.1, from coordinate 4,927 downwards.
GCGCCTCGTCGACCCCGTCTTCGACGCGCCCGGCCAGCACTCGTCGCTGGAGATCGCCACGGCCGTCTACGGCTACGCCGTGCAGATCTACTGTGACTTCTCGGCGTACTCCGACATCGCGATCGGGATCGCCCTCCTGCTCGGCTTCCGCTTCCCGGATAACTTCGACCGTCCCTACGCGGCCACCACCCTGCAGGACTTCTGGCGCCGCTGGCACATGACCCTGTCCCGATGGCTCCGGGACTACGTCTACCTACCACTCGGAGGGAACCGGAAGGGGCGTCGGCGCACCTACCTCAACATCATGATTACCATGACTCTGGGTGGTCTCTGGCACGGCGCCGCCTGGACGTTCGTCCTGTGGGGAGCGCTGCACGGCGGTGGCCTGGTGACCGAACGCCGGATACGTGCCCGACGGGCGGACCGGATCCGGGCGACGGAATGGGCACGAGCCACGGGGCAGGCCCGAGCCACAGGACAGGAGCAGATCACGGGACAGGCCGAATCGGCGGGGCTCTCCGCGATGCCGCTACCCCGGCCGGGATCGGAGAGCCCCGCACCGGTCCTTTCCCCTGGCGGATCCAGCGCCGTTGCTGGTCCCGGTCTCGCTGCCGGCTCCAGCACCGCCGACAGCCCCGCGGGGACGCCGACCACGGCGAGCCGCAGGACGATCACCGCCACACAGGCCTCACTTCCCGAAGCGGCCCCCAATCCGATCCGCGCCTGGGCCGGCCGGCTGGCCGTCTTCCACTTCGTGTGTGCCACCTGGGTCCTGTTCCGAGCGCCCGACCTGGCAACGGCGCGCGAGCTCGCCGTCCGGCTGTTCACCGCGGGCGGACCGGCGCCGCTGGTCACTCCGACGGTCCTCGCCGCCATCGGGGTGGGACTGGCCACCGCCGCCGTCCCGCGCGCCTGGTGGATCCACGCGCAGGTCGCCTTCGCCCAACTGCGCCTTGGCGCCCAGATCGCGCTGCTCACCCTGAGCATCATGATCATTTATGCGATCGTCGGCCCGCAGGACGTCGCGCCGTTCATCTACTTCCACTTCTGAGTCACGCTCGCCTGCTCTCCCCGTCCCGATCCCGGTGCCGGAGCCGGTGCCGGAGCGTTGCCCCGGCCGGGGCCGCCCAGGCCGGACGATACGAGCGGCGGAGAGCGGAGCCTTGACTTAAGGTAATCGAACAACAACGCCTGATCACATTCCGGGACATCTGTGACCTGCGCCGACGAAGCCGAGGGACGATGACTGAGCGTGAAGATCCGGCGCCACCGGGGCCACCGGGGCCACCGGCGACCGCACCCGCGGCGACCACCGGCGTCGTCCGGGCCCGGCAGGCCTTCCTGCTGGTAGCCGTCACCCTGGGTCTGCTGGCGGTGCTCCGCGCCTCAGCGATGATGCACGGGGGCGAGGGCATGCGCCCAGGACTCACCCGCACGCTCGTGCTGGGCATGGCCCGGCCGATCGAACGGATCACCCGGACCGTCCACCTCGACGAACCGGACCGGTGGTTGTCGCGCGCGTTCGGTCACGACGCCAAGCCCGGCGGCACCTTCTCCGAGCTGGCATCGGCGGCCAGTCGGGCTGAAGCCGAGCCCGATCACCCTGGCGCCTCCGGGCCGGGCGCCGCCGGTTCCCACCGCTCCCCACTGCCACCGCGCCACCCGACCGCGGCCGATCCGCTGCGCGTCCTGGTCACCGGGGACTCGCTGACAGAATCACTCGGTCCGACCATCATGAACAGTGCGCCCGCCACGATCCGGGCACAGACCGAGACGCGGTTCGGCACGGGCCTGGTGCGGCCCGACTTCTTCGACTGGGCCACCCATGCCCGGGCGCAGATCACGCAGCGCAACCCGGAGCTGGTGATCGTCGCCATGGGCGGGAACGACGGCCAGGGCATCACGCTTCCGGACGGAACCGTCCTGCCGGCCGGATCGGACGCGTGGGCCGCCGAGTACCGACGGCGTGCCATCGTCGTGATGCGGATCTGGAGCGGCGACGGGGCCCGCCGAGTGCTGTGGCTCAGCCTCCCGCCGGCCCGGCCGGACCAGCTGAACGGCTACTTCCGCCGACTGAACGAGGCGACCCTCGACGCCACGACCAGGGTGGTCGGAGCCCGATATCTCGACCTCACCCCGTGGTTGTCGAAGAACGGCGCGTACAGCGACTACCTCACCGGCACGGACGGTAACACCGTCCTGGCCCGGGCCCGTGACGGCGTGCACCTGAGTCTCGACGGCGCGCGGATCGCCGCGGGACACATTCTGGAGACCGTGCGCAGCACGTGGAACCTGCGGTGAACGACGATCGGAGCGACCGGCGGAGGCCGGACCGAGCGAACGCTCAACGGGGGCGGAACCCGAAGCCCGCGCCGTCCAGATCCCGGCGGGCAGCCAGCACCGCGACCCGGGCGGCGGCCAGGACGTCGCGACCGGACGGCGCCGCCGCACCGGACACCGAGATCGCGGCGACCAGATCGTCGGCGAGGACCGCGAGCTGGTCGGTCAGGGCGTGCGGCGCCAGCCGCGGTGGACGAGCGCGGGCCGGCACTCCCGTGCCGGCCCGCTCGCCGAGCGATGCCAGTTCGTCGAGCAGCCGAACGGCCCGCTCCGCCCTGGTGCCACCGGATTCCACCGGAACATCCCATGATGACCCGGACCAGCACCGAAGGCGGTGAATCAGCAGGCCGACCTCACGGGTGAGATCACGGACCTCGTCGGACATCCGGGCAGGATACCTGACGATGACGGGAACGGGTCTTGCTCTCTACTGTGGTATAGGGCACCCTCCAGACATGGTCCGTTGACGTCGGGTTTCATCTCAGGAGGCGCGCATGTCGCTGAACCGCTCCGCCCAGACCCACCAGATCCTCATCGAACGGATACCGAAGGCAACCGGCCACGACGTGAACCACTGGCTCGATCGGCTCGACGACGGACCCGGCCTGCTCCGCTTCGCGGAGCGCGTCAACTGGCTGCGAGCCGAGCACGACCTGCCGCACTGCTATGCGGCGGCCCTGGTCCATGAGGCCGATCTGCGGCGGCGGGCGATCCGCGCGTAGGCACCTCGGCAGCGTCGAACGCGCAGGCTCAGCCGCCCGGTGAGGTATCGAGGTAAGGCGCGGGTACCCGGCGCGGGACGCGGACGCGGTCCGCACCGTTGACGCGCCGGGTCGACCACCGGGCACATCACAATGACTACATGGACCTCGACGCAGCCACGGAGTTCGTACGCGATCATCACCGGGCGGTACTCAGCACCACCCACCGGGACGGCACGCCCCAGATGTCACCGGTGACCGTCGGGGTGGATACCGACGGGCATCTGCAGATCAGCAGCCGGCTCACCGCCTACAAGGTCCGCCACATCGAGCGGGATCCGACCGTACGGATCTGTGTGTTCCCCGATGAGTTCTTCGGGCCCTGGGTGCAGATCAACGGAACCGCCGAAGTCATCCGGCTACCGGCGGCGATGGACCTCCTGATCGCCTATTACCGAGACATCGCGGGTGAGCATCCCGACTGGGACAACTACCGGGCGGCGATGATCCGCGATCAGCGATGCATCATCCAGATCACTCCGCGGTCGGCGGGGCCGGACGTCTCCGGCTGAGGACCAGGCTTGAGGACACCGTTGCATAAGAGCGCCCTGACCCTGCCCGCCCTGACCTGATCGTCGGCGGGGCCTCGGCCCCACGACGGACCCGCGCGCTACTGCCGCAGCTTGGAGAGCAGGCGCAGCATCTCCAGGTAGACCCAGACGAAGCCGATCAGCAGGCCGAATCCCGCCCGCCACGCCTCGGAACGCGGCGCATGGGACTCGATCGCCCGCTCGATGTAGTCGAAGTCGAGGATGAACTGCAGGCTCGCGACGCCGAGCACGAGCACGCTGAACAGGATGCCGAGCGGCGTCGCATCGTTGATCACCGGCAGGTGGCTTCCACTGGTGGCCCTGATCACGAGGTCGGTCAGGCCGAGGAGCACGATCCCGAGGAGCACGCCGAACACGATGCGGGCCATCCGGGGGGTGGCTCGCAGCCGGCCGCTACGGTAGGCAACCAGCATCGCGACGAAGATCAGACCGGTCCCGAGCAGGGCCTGTGGGATGATGCCGTTGAAGGTGTCCTCGTAGTAGCGCGAGACCGCCCCGACCGCCACCCCTTCGATCAGGGCAAAGGCGATGATGAGCGGCGGACTGATCAGGTTGCGAAACGAGACGAACAGGCTGATCGTCAGGGCGACGAGGCCGGCCCCCAGCGCAATGCCGGGCGAGTCCGGTGCGAGGGCCCAGCCGACCGCGCCACCGGCCGCCAGCAGCGCGAACAGCCCCAGCGTGTGCACGACGACGTCGTCGATCGTGAGGGTGGTGGGCTGGCGGTAGTGGCTCGCCAGCTCCTCGGGGGTCGGCGTGGGAGGAGACGCGAAACCACCACGACGGAACGCGGGGTTCGAGGAACGAAGGTCGGCCATGGAGCCGGCTCCTCTCGGTCGCCTCCGGGGAGGCATCACCCTCGGTGACTACAGCCTACGTCACCGTATGGAACGTTCCTTGGGACGCAGGAGTTCCCGGCGCACCGGACACGGTGGACGGCGACAAGACATCGCGACGCACGCCCACGCGCATCCTCACAGCGACGAAGCCTTCCCCTCGTCGGCCGCGGTTCATCGGTCAGATGCCCGGATGACCGAGAAAGGATTGTGCCGGTGGTCGGAGTCGAACCGACACTCGAGCTGTTTTTAGGACAGCCTCCTCTACCAGTTGGGATACACCGGCTCGTCTACATCGCTGATGTTTCTACCACGCTACGTAGGGTCTGGGAATAACACATGCGGAAAAAGTGGTCCGGAGATGGCGGCACGACCGAAAGCGTGACTCATCGTGACGAGGATGTCGACTGTTCGCCATCCCCTTCGATCAGTGGACAAC
>NZ_CDWTNB010000035.1:12376-29220 GCF_977947065.1 Frankia sp. CgJB1 | reverse complement strand
ACACGCTCCCGAGTCACTGTTGCAGTTGTCGTCAAAGGTCTCCTGGCTTGTGGACGCCGGATACGAGTCGTACGCGTCGATGCTCACGATGTCGACAACGTCGTCTCCGGGGTAGGCGTCCCATACCCGGCCACCGTTCTGCATCCGGTTCCGGTGTCCGGTCATGTTCCAGTCGATCTGCACGTGCGGCGCCGTGCTTCTGATCGCCGTCACTACCTTCCGGAAGCACTGCTTCCACACCTCGGTGTCCCGTGGGGCCCACCAGCACCAGGTGCCGTTGAACTCCCAGCCAGGGCGGACGATCGCGTCCGGCCTGTCATTGCGCACCAGCGTCTGGCCGAATGCCGCCCACTGCTGGTCGTACTCGCCCCGCGCGCACGCCGCCTCATTGCCGTCCTCGGGAAACAGTGGCTGGGCCACCGACAGCATCCCCTGGTAGGCGTTCGGCCGGAAGATGCTCATCGGCCAGTCGTCGCGGGTGATCGTCTGCCAGCTCCTCCGGGCGGTGAACACGACGGCCACGTCCGTCGGGCGGCCGAGCCATGTCTCCCAGGCGCGGATGTCCTGTGGGGGGTTCGCGTTCGTACCGGACGGCCAGGCCAGGCCACTACCAATCGCAGGGGCGGCCGGTGTCTGCGGCATCTCCATAGGCGGCTCAGGCTGTTCCTCCGAGCCGCCCACCACGACGAGGAGAACGAGTACCACCACCATGGTGGCCGCACCGGCGCCGAGCAGCCCGAGTCTCCACCGGCGGGACGTACCGCCGGACTGTTCACGGCGACGCCCCACGCCTGACCCCCGACTCCGCAGATGGAAGTGACTCCTCCGAGCCCGGCGGTGCCGTACTCCCCGCCCGTGCCTGTTGCTGTTCCGTCAGGCCCAGGACCTCTTGTCGCACCGCTTCGGGCAAACGCCGACGAGGACGAACTGTACCGTAACGTGAGGGTTGAGTTTCCGGAAGCTCCTGGCCTCGACGTACGATGGTGTGCGCCCTACACCAGCGCGTCCCGCGGCGCCCTGTCGGGCGCTACGCCGGTGCTCCGGCAGGCTCCGAGACCCGGCTGGGGACTTCCCGGGATGGCGGGTCAGTGATAGGTGGCGAACTGTCCGGCAGTGCGCCGGTGCAGGTCGGAGCTGGCCTCGTTCAACCCGGCCATCTCGACGTCGACACCACGGCTGCGGTACTTCGCCGCGGCTGCCTCCAGGGCGGCCACGGCGGAGGTGTCCCAGATGTGGGCATCGGTGAGATCGATGACGACCCTGGGCGTGGGGTCGGTGTAGTCGAAGGAATGGACGAGCTCGTTAGTCGAGGCGAAGAACAGGTCCCCGGTCAGTGCATAGACACGGATTCCCCCGTCGGGATCGAGGACATCGGCCACCCGGACGATCTGCGCCACCCGGCGGGCGAAGAACACCGCGCCCAACAGCGCTCCGGCCAGCACCCCGAGCGCGAGGTTGCCCGTGGCGACCATCACGACGACGGTGACCACCATGACCAGGGTCTCGCTGCGCGGCACGCTCCGTAGTACCCGCGGGCTGATACTCGCCCAGTCGAACGTGCCGATCGACACCATGATCATGACGGCGACGAGCGCCGCCATCGGGATGATGGAGACGACATCACCGAGCGCGGTGACAAGGATCAGCAGGAACAGGCCCGCGCTGAAGGTGGACAGTCTCGTCCGTCCCCCGGACTTCACATTGATGATCGATTGCCCGATCATGGCGCAGCCCGCCATGCCGCCAAGGAAACCGGTGCCGATGTTCGCCAGTCCCTGGCCGCGGCACTCGGCGTCCTTGTCTGATCGGGTGTCGGTCATGTCGTCCACGATCTGCGCGGTCAGCAACGACTCCAGCAGACCCACCGCGGCAAGCGTGAACGCGTAGGGCGCGACGATGCGAAACGTTTCGAACGTGAACGGCACGTCGGGTAGCCCCAGGACGGGCAACACATCCGGGAGATCTCCCATGTCACCCACGGTCGGTACCTCGATGTGGCAGACCGTCGCGATCACCGCGATGCCGATGATGGCGACCAGCGGTGCTGGCACGACATGAGTGATCCGGGGGAAGAGGTAGATCACCGCCAGGCCGGCGGCGATCATTGAATAGACCACCCAGGTCTCACCCGCAATATGAGGAAGCTGCGCGAGAAAGATGAGGATCGCGAGCGCGTTGACGAATCCGACCATGACCGGACGCGGCACGAAACGCATCAGCCGGCCTGCCCCGACCAGCCCGAGAATTATCTGTACGATGCCGGTCACGACCGTCGTCGCGAAGAGGTACTCGACCCCGTGATCCCGGACGAGCGGCACCATGACGAGCGCCATCGACGCTGTTGCCGCCGAGATCATCGCTGGGCGACCGCCCGCGATCGCAATGATCACTGCCATCGAGAACGAAGCGTAAAGACCCACCTTGGGATCCACCCCGGCGATGACCGAGAACGAGATCGCCTCAGGAATCAGGGCCAGGGCGACCACCAGACCAGCCAGCAGATCCGCGGTGGGACCCGCCAGCCATGCCGCTTTGAAACGTCCCCAGACTGCGTCCCGACTAAAGCCAGAAAACGGCACGATTACTCCTCGCCTCCAAGGGGGCACTCGCGGCAGGCGAAGCCGGATGATGGCGGGTTGCCGACCAGGGCACTGGGGATCGGTTCCGTTGGCGACGTGACTCCATCCACATACATCCAACTCTAACGTAACGGTAGGGTTGGCCGAATTGCCGGCTCGCACGACGTCGCGGACACCAACACCCTCGACCTGCCCGCAGCGCGCCGGGCCGTCATCGACGCCCCGCCCTCTCTCCACCCATCCGGCCGCCTTCTCACACCAGCAGCCGAGTTTGGCCGCAGGTTGCCGGAGAACGAGACGTGGGTAGAGTTCCTTGCCGTCCTCGACCGCCCGATGACTGCCAAGCCCCGGCTGGAGCGCCTGTTCGCCGAAGAATCCATCTTCGAGTGAGCGGCTACTCGGCCCCCAGACCAATCACTGCCTCCGACGACCTGTCGGCCTTCGACAGCGGTGAGCCCTCACTCGACGACTGGCTGCGCCGACGCGCTCTGGGTAACCAGGAGGGGGGTCCGGCTGAAGCTGCCGTGCCAGACAGCCTGGGCACCACTGTCGCCGATCCGGTAGACTTGCACGACCGAACCGGCGGCGGCGACGAGGCTGAGCACGGCGAGAACCGCCACGAGCAGCGTCCGGCCGGAACCGGTCGCGGTGCGCGCCGGAGCCGTTTCCGTTCCGGTGGCGGCCGAGCGGCGTGCAAGCACCCACGGCACCACGGCCGCGACGAACAGCCCGGCGGCCCAGGGCAGCAGGGTGTCGCCGAGTTCGGCGTGCCGGCGGACCAGCTCGTTCGAGGGCACGCGTGCCTCGAGCCACTCCCCCGCATGGGTGGTGAGCGGCACGCTCACCAGCGCGACCAGAGCGACTAGCGGGGTGATGACGCCCAGCCGGCGCCGCGCCGCCGGCCACACCGCGGACAGCACCACCAGCATCGCCGCCAGCGGCACGAGGATGACAACCACATGCACGAGCAAGACGTGCGCCGGCAGTCCGTTGATCTCCGTTGGCCCCACGGTCGCCCCGATCGTCATCTCGCGATGTCCGCACCACGAGCCGTCACAGACAGAAGAAATCCACCCCGGATTACGACAGAGGTAGTAGAAATATTACTGCTATCTCTGTCATAGATGAAACGGGGCGGCTAGGTACGCACCGCGCCCAGGGCGAGGCCTGAACACCGGGGTGCCGGAGGCCGGGGCGGTCTCCCGCAGGGTGCGATAGACCTCGTCGAACTCGCGCACCGCCCGGACGCGCCGGTGCGGCGCGAGCATCCGGTGCAGCAGCCACCGCCGCTCGGCTGTGCGCGCGGAGTTCACCCTGGCATCCAGCCGGGCCGTCGGTGGCCCCCGGTGCCGGGCCGGCCGACGGGCCGGCCGCGTCGCCCCGGCCACCCAGAGGGTCAGGAGATTTCGGCAAGCCCGGCGACCCGCGGAATCACCTTTTCACCGAGTATGTGCAGAGGCTCGACGTGCCAGACGTCGCGCACGCCACCGAGAACCGCCTGGACACCGAGTTCGGCCAGGTCGTTCAGCTCGTCGAGAATCCTCTCCACATTCTCTCCCCTCGGTCCGACGTCAAAGGAGAAGACCACGGTCTTGAGGATATCGTCGTAGTTCCGACCCTCGCGTTCACAGTGTTCGCGCAGCACCTGGAGCTTGCGCGCCAGATCGGGACCGGGAAAGAGGTTGCACGCCTGTGCGTATCGGGCGACGAGACGCAGCGTCTTCTTTTCGCCACCCCCACCGATCAGGATGGGTGGATGCGGCCGCGTCAGCGGCTGCGGCGAATTCAGTGGACGGGCCAACTGGTAGTACCGGCCGGAGAAGGGGCTCTCGTCACCGCTCCACATCCGCAGGCAGATCTGCAGCGTCTCCTCGAGCCGTTCGAACCGCTCGGCCAGCGGCGGGAACGGCAGACCGAGACCGACCGCCTCCTGTTCGTACCAGGCAGCGCCGATGCCCAGCCAGGCCCGCCCGCCGGAGAGCACGTCCAGCGTCGTGACGATCTTCGCCAGGGCGCCGGGCTCCCGGTAGACCGTACCGGTGACCAGGGTCAGCAGCTTCGCGCGGCGGCTGTGGGCGGCCAGGAAACCCAGCGTCGTGTACGCCTCCAGCATCTCGTTCTCGGCCGGACCGACCATCGCGATCTGGAAGAAGTGGTCCATGACGGCCAGGTAGTCGAATCCGACCGTGTCCGCCACGCGGACCACCTCGGCCAGATCCTCCCCGAGCTGCCCGGAACCGTGCGGGGAGGTGAAGTCGGGTAGTTGCAGACCGATCCGCATGTGCGCTCCTCCCCCGCCTCCAGCGCGGGAAAACGGGACATAGCCGACATTTTCCTATCATGTCTCGCGACGACAGCCTCCCGCCGCAGTGACCACGATCGGGCCGCCCTGACGTGATGAGTCGACGACACGGCCACGCCTGCGCACGGTCACCCTACCTGCACCCAACGCCACACCAGCAAATCGCGACAAATTTTTGCATATATAATGACAAGAGACCAAGATGTACGAGAATGTAGGCATGCCCGGCCAAGCCTCCGTCATGATGGTCACATGAGGCCCGAGTGGCGGGACCTCCGGGGTGTCCGTACCCTTTCCCTCAACGGAGGTAGCCCTGTCCCTCCCGCACGACCAGTCGCCACCGGCGGTGGTCGATTACCGGGCCTGCGGGGTCGGCACCATGGCCGCACCGGAGAGGGGCCGGAGGGGGAGCCGCCACCATCGCCCGCCCACGGCACACCCATGAAAGATCATCTTTTTCGGCGAACCGGCCGGCAAGGCGGCCGCGAGTGTCGTCGCCGCGGCACCGGGCGATGGCCGTCGGCACGATGCCGGGCACGTGCGCAGGTTCCCACCACTCTGCGGGGGGGGATGACCGGTTGACCGCCTCTCCCCCTCCCCCGCGCCGGTTCCGTCTGATCCGGGCCGCCCAGCTCGTCCTGATCGTCGCCACGGTCTACCTGTCCGTCTCCGCGTTCGTCACCGTGCCCCACATCGGCAACGAGACCGGGTCGCTGCGTTACGGCGTCGCCCTCGGCTCGGGCCTGATCTGCCTGTCGCGGGCGGTGTTGATCCGCGGCGAACGCCTGCCCTGGGCACTGCTCGGCACCGGGCTCGTCAGCTACGGATGCGCGACGATCTACTACAACGCGGCGGTCGCCGGCCGGCAGGACGACGACCTCGGGCCGTCGCTGGCCGATCTCGGCTGGCTGCTCTTCTATCCGGCGTGCTATGTCGCCGTCATCCTCCTGCTACGCAGAAGAGTGCTCCGGCTGCACACGAGCGTCTGGATGGACGCGCTCGTCGGCCTGCTCGGCGTGGCCGCGCTGACCAGCGGCATCGGCGTGGCGATGGCGAACTCGTATCCGCGCTACAGCGCGTGGACGATGACGGTAAACCTGATCTATCCGCTCGCCGACCTGCTGCTGATCCTGCTGATCGTCACGGTGTTCAGTCTGCTGGGCTGGCATCCCGGCCGGATGTGGTGGCTGCTGGGCATCGGGCTGGTGGGCTTCGCGATAGCCGACTCGCTCCTGCTGGTCAGCGTCACCACGGACAGGGACCCCGGGTCCGGCCTCCTCAGCACGCTGTGGCTGTTCTCGGTGCTCATGCCGGCCCTGGCCGCCTGGCAGCGACCGCGCTGGCACCCACCGGCCAAGATGTCCGGCTGGGGCGTCATCGCGGTCCCGCTGGTGCTCACCGTGATCGCGCTCGGTCTGCTCGTCCTCGGCGCCGCGGTCCAGCTGCCAAAGATCACCGTCGGGCTCGCCGCGGCCACGGTGCTGACGGCCCTGGCCCGCGCCGCGTTCACCTTCATCGAGGTCCAGCAACTCGCCGAGAGCAAAGCGCTGGCCCGCACCGACGAGCTGACGGGCCTGGCGAACCGGCGTGGCTTCATCGAACGGCTGACGAAGGCCGAGCAGCACGCCACCGGGGTGGACACCTTCGCACTCCTCCTGCTGGACCTTGACCGGTTCAAGGAGATCAACGACTCGCTGGGGCATCAGGTGGGCGACGCGCTGCTGGCGCAGGTCGGAACCCGTATCTCCGACGCCCTGCGTCCCGGCGACCTGCATGCCCGCCTGGGCGGCGACGAGTTCGCGGTCCTGCTCGAACACGCGGACATCGAGGCCGCGAAACGCGTCGCCGACCGGGTGCTGGCCGTGCTCGACGATCCCTTCGACGTCGGCGGGGTGACCCTGCACGTCGACGCGAGCATCGGCGCCGCCGTGTACCCCGACCACGCCGAGGACGCCCACACCCTGCTGCAGCGCGCCGATGTGGCCATGTATGCCGCGAAGTCGGGCCGCACCGGCGTGGAGTCCTACCGTCCCGGGTCCGACGTGAACAGCCTCGTCCGCCTCGACATGATCGAGTCCCTGCGCGCGGCGCTCGGCACCGGCCAGCTGGAGGTGCACTACCAGGTCAAGGTGGACCTCGATTCCGGGCAGGCGAACGCCGTAGAGGCCCTGGTCCGCTGGCGGCATCCCCGCCGCGGCCTGCTCGGGCCAGAGGAGTTCGTCCCCCTGGCCGAACAGGCCGGTTTCATCCGGATGCTGACCATCGAGGTGCTGGAGACCGCCCTGGGCCAGTGCCGGCAGTGGCACTCCGCCGGATTCGACGTCGCGGTGGCGGTGAACCTGTCCGCCTCGGACCTGCTGGACCGTGGCTTTCCCGAACAGGTCAGCGGCATGCTCTCCGGCTTCGGGCTGAGCCCGACGGCACTCGAGCTGGAGATCACCGAGACCACGTTGATGCTCGACCGGGTCCGCACGGCCGCCGTACTCGGGGAGCTGCGCGACCTGGGGATCGGAATCGCCGTCGACGACTACGGCACCGGGTACTCCTCCCTGGCCAGGCTCTGGGAGCTGCCCGTCGACGTGCTGAAGCTGGACAAGTCATTCATCCAACGCATGGAGGTCGACGGCCGGGCCGAGGCGATCGTCCGTTCGACGGTCGGACTCGCCCACGCGCTCGGCCTGCGCATCGTCGTCGAGGGCGTGGAGACCGCCGGGGCGATGCGGATGCTGCGGGATTTCGGCTGCGACCTGGCTCAGGGCTACTTCCTCGGCCATCCGGGCCCATCCGAGCAGGTGACCGAGCAACTGCGGCGACGGGCGCCGTCGGCTGGCATGATCGATCCGGAGGCGATCGGCCGGACGGAGGAATGTCCCGGCGATCTCTCCCCGACGATGGAGAGTGCCGTGCTGAACGCCCCAGTCGCCCCGGATCGGACGCCGGCGGTCAAGTCGTGGCGCTGACGGCGCCGCCCCGCGATCTCGGCCCCACCGTATGGGACGGGCTCTCGCTGCTGACCAGCCCACGCCAGGCCCCGGTCGCCGTCGGCGGTGAGCTGGATCCGGCGACGTTGATCGGCGCCTACCGGGCCGGTGCCTTCCCTTGGCCGGCGAGCGAGGCCGACGGCGGCGGCGAGGCTCATGAGGACGACGAGGACGACGAGGCTCACGGGGACGACGATAGCGGCGGGACCCGCGGGGGCGGGGGGTGGCTGCGCGAGATCCTGCGGGCGGCGGTGGCCGCCCGACGCATCCCCCATCTGCCCCCGCACCGCCCCGGTGGGCTGGACCTGCTCTGGTGGAGCCCCGACCCCCGGGCAGTGATCCCGATCGGCCGGCTGCGGGTCAACCGGACACTGCGCAAGCGGCTGCGTAACTGTGGGTGGACCACCACCGTCGACGAGCGCTTCGTCGACGTCGTCCGTGGCTGCCGCCGCGGCGGCACCTCCGAGTGGATCATTCCCCAACTGGTCGAGGGCTACGCCGAGCTGCACGCCCTGGGCTGGGCGCACAGCATCGAGGTCTGGGAGGGCGACGAGCTGGTCGGCGGCATGTACGGAGTGGGCGTCGGCGGCGTGTTCGTCGGTGAATCGATGTTCCGCACCCGGACCGACGCCTCCAAAGTGGCTCTGGCCGACTTCGACGCCCGGTTCATCGCGGCCGGCGGGATGCTGCTGGACGTGCAGATCGCGACCCCGCATCTGATCGACCTGGGTGCGGTGGAGATTCCGCGGGCCGATTTCCTCGCCGTTCTGGCCCGCGTCCGGGATGCCGACGTCCGCCTCAACCGGGACCGGTACCCGGTCGCCCGCCTTGCCCCGCATGGCGCCTCCGGCGCAATGCGGGGACCCCTGGCCTAGGGCGCCGTCCGGGGTCTCCGTCACCTCACCTCCGGCGAGGTGGGGTTCAGTCGCCGGCGCGGGCCTGCGGGACCGATACCAGGGGAAACCGCTCGACCGCCTCGGCCAGGACGGCCAGCAGATGATCGATCTCGACGTCGGTGTTGGCCGCGGTGACCTGGATGCGCACCCCGACCTGCTCGCGGGGAACGACCGGGAACGGCACCACACTCGCGAAGATCCCCCGTTCGAACAGAAACCGGCCCAACGGCTCGGCCTGCGCGGCGTCGACCAGGGGAATCTCTATGATCGGAAAGCCGCTGGCGTTGAGCGTGAACAGGCCGAGCCCGCGCAGGCCGTCGAGGAACCGGCTGGTCAGGCGATACAGCCGGGCACGGATGGCGTCCCCGCGTTCCGCGTTGACCCGCAGCCCGACCAGCCCGGTCGCCAGGGACGCCACCGGCGACGGGCCGGAGAAGACGTACGGGCCCGCGGTGGACTTCAGATACTCCTTCACCTCCGTGGGGCAGGCGACGAAGGCGAGCAGCGACGAATACGCCTTCGAGAAACCGCCGACCAGGACGAGATCGTCGTAGGTCTCGCCGAGATGGCGGACGATTCCGTTGCCGCGGCTGCCGTAGGGGCTCGACGCGACGGCATCACGCTCGCCGACGACACCGAACCCGTGGGCGTCGTCGACGTAGAGCAGGGCGTCGTGCGCACGGGTGAGCGCCGCGAGTTCGGCGAGCGGCGGGCCGTTTCCGGTCATGCTGTGGACGCCGTCGACGCACACAACCCGGGGGTGGGGGCTCGTCCGCAGCCGGCGTTCCAGCCGGTCGAGCCGGTCCTCGCGGAAGCGCGCCACGACGGCGCCGTGGGCCGCGGCCACGACCGCGCCGTCATGCGCCGTCTGATGGGCGTGCACCTCGACGAAAAGGGCCCCCTTGCCCACGAGGGCGGGCAGCACCGACAGCTGGATGTGGGTGATGGTCGGGAGCAGCAGCGCGTCCTCGGCACCGAGGAGAGCGGCGAGCGTGCGCTCGATGTCGTCGTACATCTGCGGGCTGGCGATCAGCCTCGACCAGCTCGGGTGGGTGCCCCAGCGGTCCAGGTACTCCGGGACCGCCTCGATAATCTCCCGGTCGAGATCGAGGCCAAGGTAGTTGCACGACGCGAAATCGGCGAGCCAGTGATCACCTATCCGTATCCGGCGGCCGTCGATCTCGTCCACCGTCGCGTCGTAAAAGGGCGCGTGGCGGCGCAGGCGGTCCAGTTCGGCCCGCATCCCCATAGGCTGATCAAGAACGTGTCGCCAGGCCGGAGATAACGCCCCCGAGACGGGAGGCGAAGGCAAGTCGGGACTTTCATAGGTCTGCGACATCCCCGCGGCCTAGTCGCCCATGCCCTGGGCCGCGGCGATCGGCCAGGCGGGCGGAATAATCACTAATATCCCGGAAAGTCCAAATGGTCCAGTTTCTCGGAAGATAGTCGGGCCTGCCAGCGGAACCGGGTGCGCTACCACCATCACCAGCCCTCAGGATCGCCGGGAACACACGTCGCCGGGTTCAGGGAACGAAGAAGTACCAACGGGCCAAAGGAGCATCCAACGCGTAAACAATAAACCTCGGAACCTGGATAATTCCACAACAAGCGCGATATGTTCCTGCTCTGCGCATCGGAGCCGGGAGACCGGGCGGACGTCGGGGCCGCTCCGGACCGGGGTCCACGCCACGCCACGGCCGGGGCGGATCCGACTGGCGGCCCGGGCGGCTCCCGCCGCCCGCCGAAGGCCCGCAGCCGTGGTGTTATCGTCCCCGGCATGTCTGACACGGCGGCATCCGCGGCGACCTGCACCGCGTCCACGGCTGCGGCTTCCACGGCTCCCCCCGCGGGCTCGAGGCAGGCCCCGACGCCCTCCGCGGCGGCCACTCCCCGCGAGCGGACCAAGGAGGAGGGTCCGCTCGTGCGCGCCCTGCCCTATTCCGGGTTCGGACTGTCGCGCTCGAAGACGCTGTTCCTCGCGCACCGCAAGGAGCCCGTCGACCCGGCCGGCTTCTACTCGCTGATCGCCGCGGACTCCGTGCGCCAGCTGATGCGGTACACCTCCCTGACCGGCCAGCTCGTCCTCGACGTCGGCGGCGGCCCGGGTTACTTCCGCTCAGCCTTCCTCGACGCCGGCGCCCGGTATGTGTGGGTCGAGCCGGACGTCTCGGAGATGGAGGCCGGTGGCCTCGAGGTTCCCGGCCGGGTCCGGGGCAGCGCCTTGGACCTACCGTTCCTCTCCGGAAGCGTTGATCTCTGCTACACGTCAAACGTGCTCGAACACGTTCCCGACCCATGGCGGATGTGCTCCGAGCTGGCCCGGGTGACCCGCCCCGGCGGGCTCATCTTCCTGAGCTACACGAACTGGCTGTCCCCTTGGGGCGGCCACGAGACCGCACCCTGGCACTATCTGGGTGGCGACCGGGCGGCGGCAAGGTTCGAACGCCGCAAGGGCAAGGCGCCGAAGAACATCTACGGCAAGACTCTGTTCCCGGTGTCGGTGGCCGACACCCTCGCCTGGGCGAAGCGGCGGCCCGACGTCGAGATCCTCGACGCGATGCCGCGCTATCTACCCGACTGGGCGAAGGTGATTCTCAGGATTCCCGGTGCCCGCGAGATTGTGACCTGGAACCTCGCGATGGTGTTGCGCAAGCGCTGAGCCGCCGGGCCGCGCGAGTGCCGGCCCGGCGGCTCCGGCCCAGCGGCTCAGAGGAGTCGCAGCTGCTTGCCCGGTGCCGGCCGGCGCGGCCGACGCCGCCCGCCCTCGGCCGGGACGCACTCGGCCGGGGCAGAGGACAGCAAAGCCGGCCTGATATCCGCAAGAAACGGTGAGGGACGGGTCGTCACGACCGACCCGGCGCGCCGCCGGCTGGCCGCCGAGGTGAGGACCAACCGATGCCTGGCCCGGGTGACGCCGACGAAGAAGAGCCGGCGCTCCTCCGCCTCGGCGTCCTTCGTGCCGGCGTCGGCGGTTCCGCCGACGCCACCGCCCGGCGCCTCACCGCCCGGAATCCCACCGGCCGGACCGAACCGCATCGGCAGCAGCCCGTCCTCACAACCGACGATGATGACCAGGCCGTATTCCAGGCCCTTGCTCGCGTGCAGGGTCAGCAGCGAGATCCGGTCCGCCCTCGGGTCCAGCCCGTCGACCTCGGCGGCGAGCGTGACCGACGTGAGGAAACCCGCCAGGTCGTTGCCGGCCGCTGCGGCGGCCGGTGCGAGCAGCTCCACCGCCAGGCGCAGCTCGGCCTCGGTCGGCACCCGCCCGCCGGAGAAGCCGGGGAACCCGTCGGACGGCACGGCTCCGAGCTCGCTTCTCCTCGCCTCGGCAAGATCGGTGGCCCGTGCCGCCGCGTCGCGCAGCAGACCCGACACCGGACGCGGGACGCCAGGACCCGACGGACCCGTGGTCGTCAGGTCCTGCAGCAGGGCGAGCAGGCCGGCGACCGCGGGAGCGTCCGCGAGCGGGAGATGAGAGCGCCGCTGGAACGGGAAACCGCGGGTGGCCAGCGCTTCCATGATCGGCTCGGCCTGACGGGCGGTCCGGTAGAGCACGGCGATGTCCGCGAAGGAGAACCCCGCGTCGACCGATCCGTCCACCCCCGAGTCCAACGCGTGGAACGAGGTACCGCCGAGCGCCGCGTCGATCGTGCCGACGACGGCGATCGCCTCCTCGGCCTCACTGCGGTAGCGCCGCAGCAGCACCGGGCCGTCGCCCTCGGCGCCCCGCACGGCGGTCAGGGTCCGGTCCGGGACCAGACTCGCGGGCGCGATCACATCGAGCGCCGTCCGCACGATGGTGCGGGTGGATCGGTAGCCGCGGGTCAGGGCGACCGGGCGGGCACTCGGGTAGTCCTGCTCGAACCGCAGGAAGAACCGGACGTCCGCACCCCGGAAGCTGTAGATAGCCTGGTCCGGGTCGCCGATCACGCACAGGTTGGCCGTGGGGGGACACAACAGCCCCAGCAGGCGGTACTGGAGTTCGTCGGTGTCCTGGTACTCGTCGACCCAGACGTGGCGCCACCGCCGCTGGTAGTGCTCGGCGAGATCCGGGGACGACCGCAGCAGGGTCAGCGGCAGGGTGATCAGATCGTCGAGGTCGACCATGTCCCGATCGCGCAGCGCGGCGTCGTAACGGGCGAGCGCCCCGACCAGGTCGTGGTCGCGGATCGCCTCGCCGAGCGCTCGGTGCCGCTTGAGCTCGGCGACACCGGCCGCCACCCGCCGGCGCGTCCGGGCGTCGCCCTCACCGTACAGCGCCGCGGCGATTAGCTCCACGCGCACCGCGTCGTCCGCTACCTGGACCTGCGGGCCCCGGGCGAGTTTCGCGTGCTGCTCACGGATGATCGTGAGCCCGAGGCCGTGGAAGGTCGTCGCGAGCACCCGTCCGGCGGCGTCACCCAGCAGGACGGCGAGCCGTTCGGCGAGCTCCCCGGCCGCACGCCGGGTGAAGGTGACCGCCAGGCACTCCCCGGCCGGCACCCCGTGCTCAGCGACCCGGTGTGCGATCGCGTGGACCAGCGTACGGGTCTTGCCCGTTCCCGGTCCGGCGAGGACGAGCAGCGGACCGGACAGATGCGAGGCGGCCAGCCGCTGCTCGGGATCCAGCCCGTCGAGCACCGACGGGGTCTCGCCGGAAACCGGCGTGAACAGCTGGCTGCCGGCCACCGCGGCGTCCCCCGGCAGCACCGTGGCATCAGAGGCCGGGCGCGCCCGCGCCGCGAGCGCCTCGTCGAGGGAGGGTCCCGTATCGATCCGGTCCTGCCCACCGGCCGCGCCGGATCCCAGGTCGAACAGGGTGCCACCGTCCCGGGCGAGCTCCCGGGGCTCGAACAACCGGATGACGCCGTACTCGCCGTCGAACCCGGCCTGCCGGATCACCTCCCCGCGGCGCAGGCGACTGATTGCCTCGACCAGCTCCGGCGATCCGGCCTCGGCGATGTCCGTGAGCGGTACGTCGCCGAGGATGTCGAGCTCCGGGCCCAGACGGGAGACCAACGACGTCACCTGACCCGCGACCGCCTTGCTCTTCGGACCCACGCCGAGGATCTCCCCGACGACCTCCGGCAGCGGAACCAGCGAGGTGACGCCGGGCGCCGTGACGGGGCGGTGGCCGGGCCGCCGGTCGGCCAGCGCCTCGACCCGGTTGAGGACCCCGACGGTGAGGCCACCGCCGCAGGTGGGGCAGCGTCCGCCGGCCTCCCGGGTCTGGTCCGGCGTGAGGATCACCCCGCACTTGCGATGCCCGTCGAGGTGGTATTTGCCCTCCTCCGGGAAGAACTCGACGGTCCCCGCGAAGCCGTCCCCGCCGCGCAGCGCGGCCTCGATGGAGAAGTAGTCGAGGTCGCAGGTGAACGCGGTCGCCTCCCGGCCGAGCATCGGCGGGGAGTGGGCGTCAGAGTTGCTCACCAGCCGGTAACGGTCGAGACCGGAGATCCGCCAGAACATCTCCGGGTCCGCCGAAAGCCCCGTCTCCAGGGCGAAGACCTCATCGGCGAGGTCGCCGTAGCAGTCCTCGACGGCGTCGAACCCGGACTTCGAACCGAGAACCGCGAACCAGGGCGTCCACACGTGCGCCGGGACCAGATAGCAGCCCGCCCCGCCACCAAGGGTGATCTCCAGCAGATCGCGGGAGTCCAGGCCCAGGATGGGACGCCCGTCCGCGGCGAGGTTGCCGATTCGGGCCAACGCCGCCGTGATCCTTCCGGCGGCCTCCCGATCGGGAGCGTAGAGAAGATGATGGACCTTACGGGTCCGGTCGCCCCTCTTGTAGATCGTCGAGATCTCACTGGAGATCATGAAGCGGGTCGCCGTCCGGCAGGAGGCCGGCAACGTGCGCAGCACCTCATGCTCGAGATCGGACCGCAGCCGGAACAGGCCGGGCTCGGCCGGGACCAGCTTCGTCGCGATCTCCTGGGACCAGGCCGGATGGGTGAAGTCGCCGGTGCCGACGACGGCGATGCCCTTGCGTGCCGCCCACCAGGCCAGGTGCTCCAGATCGCAGTCACGACTGCAGGCACGCGAGTACCGGGAGTGAATGTGCACATCAGCGTAGAACCGTGACCTCACGGATGCGTATGTTGTCGCACCCGCCTCGCCGTGCCGTCGGCGGCACGCCGAACCCGCACCCGAACCCGCACCCGGCGCACCCCGCGGACGGGCTACCCCCTCCTGTCGCTCCGCCGGAGAGGGGGACGTCATTATGCGTAGGATGCTGGCATCCTGCCGACCTCGCGGACGTGGCGTCACAGATCGGTGGCGCCGCGGATCGGGAGAGCGGATCGGGAGAACAGCGCCGACGGGAGGAAAGTCACGTGGCGACAACCGACGGATGTCGTTTCCCTCCCGGCGCGGGCGCCGGGATCTCCAGAGCGAGGTCCTGATGACGACGGAGACCGCCGGCCTCGAGCGGCATGCCGCCCTCGCCGACCACTGTCACCGGCTGGTGCGGTTCCTCCATGAGGTCGCGGCGGCCCGGTCGGGCCGGATCCGGACCATCGAGGAGCATCCGCTCACAGTGGAGCTCGCCAGCATCCCGGCCGGCGTGCCTGTCCGAGCACGCCGGGGCCGGCGAGGTGCTGCTGACCGCCCCCGCCGCCACCGTCCTGCCCCCACCGCCGCCACCGCCCGCGATCCTCGCCGGCCAGATCGTGCTGCCCGACGCGGCCGGCGCCGATCCCGACCAGCCGCCGGTATGGAACGGCGCCGCCACCGCGCAGACCGCCGCCGAGCAGACCGCCGCCGCGGCGGCCTACCAGGCCTGGTTGCCGCGATGGCAGCTCTGGGCGACACGCGCGCGCGTTGACGCGGAGCGGCGCAATCTGCACAACACGCTGCACGCGGTGGCGGCCCGGGTCGCCCAGGAGGGTGACGCGCTGGAACTCGTGCTGGCGACCGGCCTGCTGACCTGGCAGCCACCGGGCGGCCCCACCGTCCGCGAGCACCTGCTGACCACCCGACTGACCTGCGACATCGACCCGGTCACCTCCGACATCAGGGTGCGGGTCCCGGCGGGAGCCACGACGCGCCTCGCCGACGGCCCACTACTCGACGGCATCGCCGGTTTCCGCCGGGAACGGACGAACGCGCTGCACGAGCGCCTGCGGGGACGACCGTCGGCGCCTCTGGGCCCGGACGACATCCGGCTGCTGCGGGACTGGCTGGCGCTGGCGCTCGACGTGCCGACGGACGGCTTCGAACCCGACCTCGCGCCGCCCGCGCCGCCGCCGCCCGACAGCGCGTCACGCCCGCGGGTGACCTTCGCCCCGGCCCTCGTCCTGCGCACCCGTGACCAAGCCGCCCTGCTGACCTACTACGAGCGGATGCTCGACGTCCTGCGGGGTGACGGACCTCCGCCGCTCGGCCTCGTCCAGCTGGTGGAGACCCTCGGCGCCGCCGACCGGCTGGCCTGGCTCGAGGCGGAGGGGGCGACGAGCGGCGCCGATCTCGGTGCGGACCCGCTGCTCCCGCTCCCGGCCAGTCCCGAGCAGGCCCGGGTGCTGGAACGGCTTCGCCACGACAACGGCGTCGTCGTCGAGGGCCCGCCCGGCACCGGCAAGACGCACACGATCGCCAACCTGGTCTGCGCCCTGCTGGCGGAGGGGCAACGGGTTCTGGTCACCAGCCAGAAGTCGCAAGCCCTGCGGGTCCTGCGGGAGAAACTGCCCCCGGACCTGCAGCGGCTGTGCGTGTCGTTCACCGACACCGAGGAGGCACGCGGCGCTCCGGTCGACCAGGCCGAGAACGCGGGGGCGGGCCTGGACGGCCGGCCCGACCCGGTCTTCGACCCCGCCCCGGCCGGGGCTGAAGACGGAGCGGACGAGCTCGGCGGCATCGGCGTGGGTTCCCCCGAGCTCGCCGCGAGCGTGAGCGCCCTGGCCGCGGAGAAGGCCACCTATCACCCCGAGGCGCTCGACCGGCGGATCGCGCGGGCCGCCGCGCGTCGGCGGGAGGCGATCCGCGCCCGCGATGTCCTGGCGGACCGGGCCCGCGCCCTGCGGTTGGCCGAGCACACGGTGCATCCGGACAGCGAGGTGGCTCCAGGCTGGGGCGGGACGCGGGCGAGCATCGCGGCGCGGGTCCGGGC
>NZ_CDWTNB010000035.1:0-11938 GCF_977947065.1 Frankia sp. CgJB1 | reverse complement strand
GGCCGAGGCCGACGCGTCGCGGTGGCTGCCGCGGCCCGTGCCCCGGGCCACCGCGACCACCGCGACCACCGCAGCCACCACGACGACGGGGTCCGGGCCTGTCGGGCCTGCGCCGGTTCCCCCGCCGTTGACCGGCGCCGAGGCACTGGAGCTCCACGCCCTGCTGCGATCCGGTCAGATGCGATCTGGTCAGGACGCCGGCCCGGACCGGTCCGCCAGCCCGGTGGTCGAGATGAGCCGGTTCCTACCCGCCGAGCGGTTCGCGGACCTGGTGGCCGCCGCCCGCGCGGCCGACGAGGCGGTCCGCCTTGCCCGCGCGGCCGTCCGTCCCGCGACCCGAGGTCTCCTCGACACGCTCGCCGCCGTCGATCCCGCGGTGGTCTCCCTCGATCCGCTACAGCAGGCGGTCGCCAGGCTCTCCCGCACGCTCGAGGAGCTCGACGGGCGCGGGCAGCGGTCGCACAGACGGCGCTGGGTTCCGGCGGCCCTCGACGACGCCCTCGCCGGCCGGGACCGGGTCCTCTGGGCGAAGGTGGCCGCGGCCACGCCGATGATCGACGAAGCGACACGGCACGTGACCGAACTCGGTCTGCACGCGGTCGCCCTTCCGACCTCCGCGTCCCCGGACGGCTCCGCCTCGGCCGCCGACGCCGGCTCCCCGGCGGATCCGGGCTTCGACCCCGCCGCTCTGCTCGCCCGGGGGGAGGCGCTGCGCGAGCACCTCGACGCCGGGGGCGAACTGCGGCGCAGGTTCCGGCCGAAGATCCAGAAGGAGGCGGACGCGCTGCTGACCCGGACGCTGGTGGACGGCGTCGCGCCGACCACCCCGGAGCTGCTCGATCTCGTGCTCGTCCGGCTCCGGGCGGAGGTCGCGGTCGAGGCCGCGACCTCCGGGTGGGCCCTGGTCGGGATCGCGCCGCGGCCCACCGATCCCTTCGAGGTACGCCTGTCCCGACTGGTTGAGGCGCAGGAGGCCGTCACCGAGATCCAGGCGGTCGTAACGGCGCGGGACCGGGTCGTGGCGATCCTGGAGGACATCGTGCCCGGCCGGGCACCGGCGGTGGACTCCGCCGAGCGCGTCCGGGATCTCGCGGCCGTCATGGCCGCGCTGCGCCCGATGGCAGCCGCCGCCGCCGCCGAGCAGGCGCTGGGGGAACTGCGGGAGGGCTACGCCGAGCTTGCCACCGCGGCGGGCGCGCTGTCCGAGGTCGCCGAGCTGGCCGGCGCGGTGGCGGCCCGCAATGTGGCCGCGTACACGCGGACC
Source organism: Frankia sp. CgJB1 (assembly GCF_977947065.1). Taxonomy (NCBI): domain Bacteria; kingdom Bacillati; phylum Actinomycetota; class Actinomycetes; order Frankiales; family Frankiaceae; genus Frankia; species Frankia sp. CgJB1. Next base: position 10,674 of record NZ_CDWTNB010000035.1, on the reverse strand, counting down.
CGGGCCGCGCTCGCCACCACCATGGCTGCCCGGGAGGTGGCACTGCGCCGGGACGAGCTGCTCGGCCGGCTGCGCGCGGCGCATCCCGACCTCGCCGATCTTCTCGTCTCGACGGCCGGCGCGACCCGGCCCAATGGAGCGGAGATCTGGCCGGCCAGGCTCGCGGCGTTCACGACCACCTGGTCCTGGGCGGTGGCCGCGAGCTGGCTGACCGCCAAGGCCGCCGGCGCCGGCGCGGCTCCCGGCGGCCCGGCTGGACCACCCGTCGATCTGGACGCCGAGCTGGACGCGGCGGAGGACATGGTCGCCGCGGCCACCGCGGAGCTGGCCGGCGCCCGCGCGTGGAAACACTGCCTCGAACGGATGGGCGCCGAGCAATCGGCCGCGCTGCGCGCCTATGCCGACGCGGTGGCGGCCAGCGGCACCTTCGGCGGCCGCCACGCCGAACGTTTCCGCCAGGCCGCCCGGGAGGCGATGGAGATCGCCCAGACGGCGGTGCCGGCCTGGGTCATGCCGATCCGGGAGGTGCTGTCGACGATCCCGGCGGTGCGCGACAGCTTCGACGTCGTGATCGTCGACGAAGGCAGTCAGGCCGGGCTCGACAGCCTGTTCCTGCTCTGGCTCGCCCCACGGGTGATCGTCGTGGGCGACGACCGGCAGTGCACGCCGCCGGTGGAGGTCACGGACGAGCTCGACCGGGTCTTCGACCGGCTGGCGGCCCTGCTGCCGGAGGTGCCGGCGTGGCTGCGCGTCGGGTTCACCCCCCGGTCGAGCCTGTTCACGCTGTTGCGGACCCGCTTCGGCGAGGTGATCCGGCTGCGGGAGCACTTCCGGTGCATGCCGGAAATCATCGAGTGGTCGTCGGCCATGTTCTACCGGGACGCGCCGCTGCTTCCCCTGCGCCAGTTCGGCGCCGACCGGCTGCCGCCGCTGGTCGCCCGGTTCGTTCCCCATGGTTTCACCACAGACGCGGGCCTCGGTCCACGCAATCCGGCCGAGGCCGATGCCCTGGTCGCGCAGGTGCTCTCCTGCGCCGAGGATCCCCGGTACGCCCGGCTCTCCTTCGGCGTCGTCGTCCCGCAGGGCACCGCGCAGGCGGCGCTGATCCGCGACCAGCTGGCCGACCGGATGTCCGCCGCCGAGCACCAGCGTCGACGGCTGCGGGTGGGCGTCCCCGCCGACTTCCAGGGCGACGAGCGCGACGTCGTCTTCCTGTCCTTGGTGGTGGCGCCCGACTCGCGCATCACCCCGCTGACCCGACTGGAGTACCAGCGGCGGTTCAACGTCGCGGCCTCCCGGGCCCGCAACCAGGTCTGGCTGTTCCACTCCGTACCGGTTACCGATCTTGACCCCCGCGATCTGCGGCACAACTATCTGAGCTACGTGCTGTCCACGACGCACCCGGCGACCGCCGGCCGCGGCGAGGAGCCCCCGGCGCTCGCCGAGATGCCGGCCAACCGTCCGCATCCGGCCTTCGGATCCCTGTTCGAACAGCGGGTCTTCCGGGAGATCGCCGGCCGCGGCTACCTGGTCACCCCGCAGGTGGAGGTCAACGGTCGGCGGGTCGACCTGGTCGTCTCCGGCGGTCGGGCCCGGCTCGCCGTCGAGTGCGACGGGGACGTCGGCTCCGGTCCGGACGAGATCGCGCACGAGTTCGCCCGGGAGCGCGAGCTGCGCCGGGCGGGCTGGCGGTTCTGGCGGGTCCGCCAGTCCGAGTGCGAGCTCGACACCGACGCCGCGTTGGCCTCGTTGTGGCCGCGGCTGGCGAGGGCCGGCATCGTGCCCGTGAACACCGGGGCGCGACGACCGCGGGACGATGCCGCCATCGGCCTCCCCCGCGTCGAACACTCCACCGTCCGGGCGAGCGCCGACGAGGCGCTGCACCGGTGGCGGCCCATCGCCCTGTCCGATCTGGAGGGCCTCGACGACGCACCGCCGGACGCCGATCCGCACGATCCGGCCCGTGATCCGGCCCGTGATCCGGCCCCTGCCCCCCGGCGAGGCGCGGGCGCGGCCCTGGGCGCCGGTGGGGGCGACCGCTCCCCGCGGGCCGAACGGGTCGGTCAGGCCGGCGGCCCGGCCACCCCGCCCGGTTCGAACGGCGCCGGCAGGACGTCGGGACCGTGATCGTCGTGGGGATGCCTCGACGCCTGCTCCGGCGTCTTCTCCGCGGCGTGTCCCGGATCCGTCGGGTCCTCGGTCTCCGAGTCGCCCACGCCGGCGATCCGCACGAGTCCGGGTCGCGGCAGTCGCGGCTTCACGGTCGGCAGTTCGGTGAAATCCGCCCGGCGGATGCGGCAGAACGCGCTCTGGGTTCCGGTGCCGAGCTGGCACGCCCCGAAGTCGGCTGCGGCGGACAGGTAGGCAAGCGCCTCGGTCCGGTCGAGCCCGACCCGGCTCTGTAGGAAGACCACCGCCGACCGCGCCGCGCGGCGGACGGACTCGGCGAGGTCAACGTCGAGCCCCAGGGTGACCCAGGCCGTGTCGGTCTCGATGAACGGTTCCCGCAGCGCGCCGAGAACCGACCGGGCCGCCGTGTCACGCAGCACGGTCAGCCGCAGCGTCGCCCGCAGCGGGCCATCCAGGGCGGTGGCACCGATCTTCCCGTCTCCGAGGGCGTAATGCGGATCGCCGACGGCGAACAACGCGCCGCTCACCTGGACCGGCAGGAACAGCCGCGCGCCCGCGCCGAGTTCCCGGCAGTCCAGGGCGCCGCCGTGCGGACCGATCGAAGTGGAGGGGACGATCTCGATCGTAGTGTCCACGCCGACCGCCATGATTCCCAGGAACGGCGCCAACGGAAACCGGGTCCTGCTGCCGTTCACACTGGTCAGGGCGCCGAACAGACGGCCCCGCCGGCGCTCCACAGCGCAGAAGGTGGTAACGGTGCGGAAGCGTTGCCAATGGCAGGCGTCGGCGTCCGAGTCCGGTGGCCCCCCCCCGCGGGGAACTCCCCGGCGAGCAGGCCCGCGCCATGGCGGGTCGAGACGATCCCATACCGTGCGCGGGGATGCAGCGAGACCATCTCAACCCGCAGCACGTTCCCCGGTTCCGCGCCCCGGACGAACACCGGTCCGGTGACGATGTGGGGGCCGTCCACCCCGAACCGGTGCGGGATACCCGAAGCGGCGATCGCCCGGGCGTCGGCCAGCACCTCCGACGGCGCGACCCCGAAACCGGCGAAGAAGGCGTCGGGATCGCGCCCCTGGTCGCAGAGGATCCCCTCCTGGCTGACCGTATCGAAGGTGACCGTGGCGCCGGAGTCGACACTGAGAACCGGCTTGGTCAGGGCGTTCGGCAGCTCACCCCATCTGATGGTCTCGGGGGTGGAGGGCAGGTAGTGCCTTCCCTCGATCCTTCCTCGGCCAGGCTGCAGCGCCACCCGGCCCTACCTGGACCGATGCCTGGTCAGCGGACCTCCGCTGGGCCGAATCGCCTGGGCGCGCGGCTGACCGGCCCCACGGATCACGGCAGGCCGCGGACGACATACACGCGGACAGGTCTGGCTTCGCACGCGCGTCAGATTTCCAGTGACATATGTCGGGAAGGTGACGCGGACGTTGCGATCACGGTCATTCCGCTGTTTCCGGGTACCCGGTGCGGTCAGGGCCGCGTCCACCCGTCGGTGCCGCCTCCGGCCGGGAGTCCCGGGTCCGGCCGGTCGGTCGGTCGGTCCGGGGGTCGGCGGGGTCGGGAGACTCCGACGAGGATGAGATATCCAGATCAGTAGGGTATTGGAGGATATGGCGAGTGGGAAGTCACGGGAAACCCCCGGCGGGCGCAACGCTGCGCGATCTGGGTGAGTTCGGCGTGATCGAGGCTGTGACGGCGCGTTTCTCCCATGGACGGGACGTGCTGGTCGGCCCCGGGGACGATGCGGCGGTGCTGGCCGCCCCGGACGGTCGGGTGGTCGTCACCACCGACCTGCTGCTCGAAGGACGCCACTTCCGCCGGGACTGGTCGTCCGCGGTGGATGTCGGGCACAAGGCCGCCGCGCAGAACCTCGCCGACGTGGCGTCGATGGGGGCGAGGCCCACCGGCCTGTTCCTCGGATTCGCCGCACCCGGCGACCTCGCGGTCGACTGGGCCCTGGCGATGGCCGACGGAATGGCCGAGGAATGCGCGTATGCCGGTGCCTCCGTGTCCGGCGGGGACGTCAGCTCCGCGGATTCGATCATGCTCGGGGTGACCGCGCTCGGTGACCTGCAGGGCCGGCCGCCGGTCCTGCGCTCGGGCGCCCGGCCCGGTGACGCCGTGGTGCTCGCTGGTCGTCTCGGGTGGGCCCAGGCGGGGCTGGCCCTACTCACGGCGGGTTCGGCAGCCGGCGATTCCCGATGGGTCGACGACCCGCGATGGAAGGAGCTGATCGCGGCGCATCGCCGGCCCCGGTCACCCTACGCGCTCGGGCCGGTGCTCGCCGCCGCGGGCGCGCACGCCATGTGCGACGTCTCGGACGGTCTCGTGGCGGATCTCGGCCACATCGCCGTGGCATCGGGGGTGTCCATCAATCTCGCGCCGGAAGCCTTCCTGATCGACGAGGCGATGCGGTCGGCCGGGGCCGCCCTTGATGTGGACCCGTTGCGCTGGGTACTCGACGGCGGCGAGGATCACGCGCTGGTCGCCTGCCTTCCCCCAGGAGTGACCCCGCCGGCCGGGTGCGTAATGATCGGTTCGGTCCTGAGCGGCGCGGGACCGGTCGGCGCGGGGGTGACAGTGGACGGGAAGCATCCCGTAGGCAGCGGCGGGTGGGACCACTACGGACAGTCCGCGACGGACGCACTCTGACCCCGGGCAAACCAAGGGACAACGACACCAAGGGAGAAAGGGCACCAAGGAGCAGAAACATCAAGAGGCAGATGCCGGCCCGCCAGGTCGCCTCACGGGCGTAGGTCGCTCGAAGCGACATTTATTGGGTCCGGGGGCCATGATGCGGGCCGGCGTCACCGAGCATAACCGACGGCCCGCCCGGGAGTATCCCCACCGTGCGGTGAACGATCGAACGATCTCGCTCTCGCCCTGATTGGCTGCAGCTGCCGGCCGTTCCCGGCGCCGGTCCGCGTATCCCGGAGAACACGCCGAGCAATCTACTCGTAACCGATCGGGGGACAGGTCGAACCAGGATGCCCAGAGCGGGTAGGATGGGTAGACGGTGGCGGAAGGGCCTTTCGGAGGCCGAGAAGCGAGACCGTGGATAGAGGCGAATGGCCCCGTGACAGCACCAACGGTACCTGCGTCAGGACCTGACTTCGGACCCAACGAATGGCTGGTCTTCGAGATCTACCAGCAGTTTCTCGAAGATCCGCAGAGCGTATCGCCGGAGTGGCGCGAGTTCCTCTCCGATTACCACCCCGGCACGCCGCCCGCCTCCGCGGGCGTAGCCGAGCAGGCCGCCACGGCGGCCCCTAACGGAGAGGTCTCGCCGGATGGTGAGGCCTCCCACACTACGCCTGTTCCGGTGAAGCCGAGCGAGGCCGTCCCGTCGGTTCCGCCCGTCCCGTCGGTTCCGGCCGCCGCGTCTGTTCCGGCCGCCGCGACCGCGCCGGTCCCGGCGTCGGCGCAGCCCGCCGGGCCCCCGAAGCAGGCGGCACCCGCCGACCGGCAGGTTCCGGGGGCGGCCACGCCGCTGCGCGGCGCCGCCGCCCGCGTGGTCAGCAACATGGAGACCTCGCTGCACGTCCCGACGGCGACCTCGGTGCGGGCGGTGCCGGCCAAGCTGCTCGCGGACAACCGCATCGTGATCAACCGGCACCTGGCCCGCTCCAGCGGCGGCAAGGCGTCCTTCACGCACATCATCGGCTACGCGATGGTCAAGGCGCTGGCCGCGCATCCCGTCATGAACGCCTCCTACACGGAGGTGGGCGGCAAGCCGGCCATCGTCCAGCCTGAGCACGTCAACCTGGGCCTCGCCATCGACCTGGTGACCCCGAAGGGCCGCCAGCTCGTCGTCGCCGCCGTCAAGAAGGCCGAGACGCTGGACTTCACCCAGTTCTGGCAGGCCTACGAGGACCTCGTGCGCCGGGCCCGGGCGAACAAGCTGACCACCGACGACTTCACCGGCGTCACCATCAGCCTGACCAACCCCGGCGGCATCGGCACCGTGCACTCGGTGCCCCGCCTGATGGAGGGCCAGGGCACGATCATCGGCGTCGGGGCGATGGAGTACCCGGCCGAGTTCTCCGGCGCGTCGGCGAACACCCTGGCGAAGCTCGCGATCTCCAAGATCATCACACTGACCAGCACCTACGACCACCGCATCATCCAGGGCGCCCAGTCGGGTGAGTACCTGCGCCGGATGCACCAGCTGCTCCTCGGCGAGGACGGCTTCTACGACGAGATCTTCCAGTCGCTGCGGGTGCCCTACGAGCCCGTGCGCTGGGTCACCGACATGCCGGTCGTGCACGAGGGCGACCTCGACCACAACGCCCGGGTGCTGGAACTGATCCACGCCTACCGGGTGCGCGGCCACCTCATGGCGGACACGAACCCGCTCGAGTTCGCCATCCGCAGCCATCCCGATCTCGACATCATCAGCCACGGGCTGACCCTGTGGGACCTCGACCGCGAGTTCGCCGTCGGCGGCTTCGCCGGGCACCGGACGATGTCCCTGCGCGACGTCCTGGGGGTCCTGCGCGACTCGTACTGCCGTCGGATCGGCATCGAGTACATGCACATCCAGGAGCCGGACGAGCGCGCCTGGATCCAGGCCCGGGTCGAGCGGGCCGCGGAGCGGCCGGACCCGGCCGAGCAGCTGCACGTGCTGGAGCGGCTCGGGGCCGCGGAGGCGTTCGAATCCTTCTTGCAGACCAAGTACGTCGGCCAGCGCCGGTTCTCCCTCGAGGGCGCCGAGTCGACGATCCCCGCCCTCGACGAAGTTCTCTCGCGCGCCGCCGGCGCGGGGATGGACGAGGTCGTCATCGGCATGGCCCATCGCGGCCGGCTGAACGTGCTCGCCAACATCGTCGGCAAGTCCTACCGGCAGATCTTCGCCGAGTTCGAGGGCTACCTCGACCCGCAGACCGCGCACGGCTCCGGCGACGTCAAGTACCACCTCGGCGCCGAGGGCGTCTACACCGGCCAGGACGGCCGCACGGTACCGGTCTCGGTGGTCGCGAACCCGTCGCACCTCGAGGCGGTCGACCCGGTCACCGAGGGCGTCGTCCGCGCCAAGCAGGACATCCTGGACAAGGGCTCGGCGGGTTTCACCGTCTTGCCGGTACTCGTCCACGGCGATGCCGCGTTCGCCGGTCAGGGGGTCGTCGCCGAGACCCTCAACCTGTCCCAGCTGCGCGGATACCGCACCGGCGGCACCGTGCACCTGGTCATCAACAACCAGGTCGGATTCACCACCTCGCCGAACTCCGGCCGGTCGTCGGTGTACGCCACCGACGTCGCCCGGATGGTCCAGGCACCGATCTTCCACGTGAACGGGGACGACCCGGAGGCGTGTGTCCGGGTCGCGGCGCTGGCGTTCGAGTACCGCCAGGCGTTCCACAAGGACGTCGTCATCGACCTGGTCTGCTACCGGCGGCGCGGGCACAACGAGATGGACGAGCCCTCGTTCACCCAGCCGTTGATGTACGACACCATCGCCAGCAAGCGTTCGGTGCGCAAGCTCTACACCGAGGCGCTGATCGGCCGCGGGGACATCACCCGCGAGGAGGCCGAGCAAGCGATGAAGAGCTACCGCGCGGAGCTCGAGAAGGCCTTCGCGCAGACCCGGGACACCACCCCGGTGGGCTCGTCGCCGCAGCCACGCATCATCACCACCCCGGAGGAGGCCGCCGCGGCGGCCGCGGTGAGCACCGCCGTGTCCGACGAGGCCGTGAAGAAGGTCATCGAGACCCAGGTCAACCTGCCGGAGGGCTTCACCGTCCATCCACGGCTGCGTCCCCAGGTCGAGCGGCGGGCCCAGATGGTGGAGGCCGGCTCGATCGACTGGGCGCTGGCGGAGACCTTGGCCTTCGGAACGCTCCTACTCGACGGCCGCTCGGTGCGGCTGACCGGTCAGGACAGCCGGCGGGGCACCTTCGGCCAGCGGCACGCCGTGCTGGTCGACCGGCACAGCGCCGCGGACCACACCCCGCTGCGGACCCTGCGCTACGGCCTCGACGGCACCATCGTGAACGACGGTGTCGGCACCTTCTACGTCTACGACTCGCTGTTGAGCGAGTTCGCGGCGATGGGCTTCGAGTACGGCTACGCGGTCGCCCGGCCGGACATGCTGGTGCTCTGGGAGGCGCAGTTCGGCGACTTCGCCAACGGTGCCCAGTCGATCATTGACGAGTTCATCACCGCCGGTGAGGCCAAGTGGGGCCAGCGGTCGGCAGTCACCCTGCTGCTGCCGCACGGCTACGAGGGTCAGGGTCCCGACCATTCCTCCGCCCGCATCGAGCGCTTCCTGTCGCTGTGCGCGGACAACAACATGACGGTCTCCGCACCCTCGTCCCCCGCCAGCTACTTCCACCTGCTGCGCCGGCAGGCCCTCTCGCCGGTCCGGCGCCCGCTGGTGGTCTTCACCCCCAAGTCGATGCTGCGGCTGAAGGCCGCGACGTCCACCGTGGCGGAGCTGACCGGCAGCGGCTGGCAGCCGGTGATTGACGACGGGTCCGTGACGGACCCGTCGGCCGTGCGCCGGGTACTGCTCACGGGCGGCAAGGTCTACTACGATCTCGCCGCCGCCCGGGGGAAGCACGATGACGCCGAGCGGTTCGCCCTGCTGCGCGTCGAACAGCTCTACCCAACGCCCGGACCGGAGCTCGCGCAGGTCCTGGAGCGTTACCCGAACGTGACGGACATCGTCTGGCTCCAGGAGGAGCCAGCGAACCAGGGCGCCTACCCGCACATGGCCCTCAACCTGACCGAATTCCTGCCCGGCGGCATCCGGCTGCGTCGCATCTCCCGGCGCGCCGCCGCGGCCCCGGCCTCGGGGTCGTCGAAGGTGCACGAGCGCGAGCAGCAGGCCCTGGTCGAGGCGGCGTTCGAGAACTGAGCGCGCGGCTGGCGGGGCGTGCCCGATCCGAGGACCGGGTCCCGCCCCGCCAGTGGTGTTCCCGCCCCGCCAGTGGTATTCCCGGGCCGCCGTGCCCGGCAGCGCCACCGGCGTGCGGCGGCCGGTCCGGCTCGCCACCTGGCTGGCCCGCCCAGCCCCGAGCCAGGAGTCCCCGCATCGCACCAAAGAGGCTAGGCGGGGGGGCGGAGTATCAGCTTGCCGAAGAACTCACCGCCGAGCAGCTGCTCGAAGGCGGCCCGGGCATCGGCCAGCGGGCGCACCTCGTGGATCAGCGGCCGCACCCTGGTCCGTTCCGCGAACGCGACGAGGTCGACCAGCTCGTCCCGGCTCCCCATGGTGGAACCGATCACCGACAGCTGGAGGAAGAAGATCCGGGTGAGGTCCGCCGGCGGGTTCGGACCACTGGTGGCGCCCGAGACCACGATGCGCCCGCCGGGGCGCAATGCCTTCACCGAGTGACCCCAGGTGGCGGCGCCGACGGTCTCGATGACCGCGTCGACCCGGCGCGGCAGCCGGGCACCAGGTTCGAGAACCTCGTCGGCGCCGAGGGCGGCCGCCCGCTTCCGCTTGGTCTCGTCCCGCGAGGTCACGAAGACGGTGTGCCCGGCGGCCTTGGCGATCAACAGCGCCGCGGTGGCCACCCCCCCACCGGCTCCCTGGATGAGCACGGTGCCGCCGCCCCCGGCGGGCAGCCCCGCCCGGGAGACGACCATCCGGTAGGCAGTGAGCCAGGCGGTCGGCAGGCAGGCGGCCTCCTCCCACGACAACCCGGCGGGCTTCGGGATCAGGTTGCGCCGCGGCACGGCGACCCGCTCGGCAAGGGTTCCCGGGTACAGCTCGGACAACAGGGTCCGCTTCGGGTCCAGCGTCTCGTCCCCCCCGCCCGCTGCCGGATCACCGATCACGCTGTGGACGATGACCTCCTGCCCGTCGGGGGTCACCCCGGCGGCGTCACAGCCGAGGATCATCGGGAGCCGATCCGCCGGCAGGCCCACTCCACGCAGGCTGAACAGGTCGTGATGGTTGAGCGAGGCGGCCCGCACCGTGACGGTGACCCACCCGTCGAGCGGCGCGGGTTCGGGCTGCTCCCCGATGGCCAGGCCGTCGAGTGGAGAATCGGGGTGGAGGGACACGGCGGCGGCGGCTAGCACCCTTCGAACCTACGGCTACCGGCGTGCAGACGCGAGCGAGGCCGACCGGCGCGGATCCGCTCAGGACAACCGACAGGCGACGCCACGGACGAAGGGGACCATCCGGGCCGGCAACCGCGCCTGCCACGCCGGTGTGCTGAACTCGACACCGTGGGAACAACAAGGGTGGACGTCCAATGGTAAACGGGCCGTGGTGACCCACGAGGACATGCCCGACTCGCCACGCAGAAACGGGTCGAGCCGGCGGCTGGGCTGGCGCCGCCGACACCCCGCGCCCATCCCGGAGGCACCTGCGACGGTCATCGTGGACGGCATACCGGTCATCACGGTGGCTCCCGCCGACTTCGTGTGCTGCTCTTACAAGGGATGTGGGACCCTGCGCCCGCTCGCGGAGGCGGCGGAGAACCGGCCCTGCCCAGGATGCGGCCGGGTCTGAGAGCACGCGGTCTCGCAAACGGCCCGGGAACGCGGCTCAGGGACCCGCAGCGGGACGCGGGGCCACGACCGTCTAGG
>NZ_CDWTNB010000034.1:0-29372 GCF_977947065.1 Frankia sp. CgJB1 | reverse complement strand
CTGCTGCGTACCAAACGTGAATCCCTGCCACCGAAGAAGCACGGCAACATCCCGCTATAGACGATATCTGCCGTCGCCAGCTCGCCGGAAGGAGGATCTCCCCGACGGAGATCTCCCGGGCCTCAGAGGTCCACGGACGGCATACTCACGACGCACCAGCTACTCGAGGTACCGAGGAGAGAAACGTGGTTCAGGACGATGACAGGCGGGCGAGTCGGCCTCGGCTGCAGCTGATCCGCGGCGAGGCGACGCCGGAGGAGATCGCCGCTGTGGTGGCGCTCCTGACGGCTCGTGCCGCTCCCTCGTCGGCGCCGGCCACCCGCCGTTCATCCTGGGCCAGCCCGACGCTGGCGCTCCGTGGCAGTCTCACCACCGGACCGGGCGCGTGGCAAAGGTCCGGGATGACGCCGGGTGCGCGCACTCGAGCCGACTGGTGATCAACCGATAGGCATGACGCCGGGATGTCTGCAGCATCACATCTGGGTACTAACGACAGCAACAAAATGTGCGGCCCGACTCACCTACACTCAGGCAGGCCGGACGAGGACGGGAGCGACGTGCGTAAGATCCTCATCGCCAATCGGGGAGAAATCGCGGTTCGAGTGGCCCGCGCCTGCCGCGACGCCGGATACACCAGCGTCGCAGTATACGCGGAACCGGATATCAATGCCCTGCACGTACGCGTTGCTGACGAGGCATTTGCGTTGGGGGGCACGACCCCTGGTGATTCATACCTGCGCATCGACAAAATTCTCGATGCTTGCAAGTCCTCCGGGGCCGATGCCGTCCACCCGGGATACGGTTTTCTCTCGGAGAACGCGGACTTCGCGGAGGCCGTGATCTCCGCAGGCCTCACCTGGATCGGCCCGCCGCCGGAGGCCATCCGCCGTCTCGGGGACAAGACCGCGGCCCGGCATATTGCACTAGCGGTCGGTGCGCCGCTCGCACCTGGCACCGCAGACCCCGTGGCCGGCGTCGATGAAGTTGTCACCTTCGCCAAGCAGTACGGCCTTCCGGTTGCCATCAAGGCCGCTTTTGGTGGCGGAGGGCGCGGGCTGAAGGTCGCTTGGACCGCGGAGGAGCTCCCCGAACTGTTCGACAGTGCCGTCCGGGAGGCGGTCGCGGCGTTCGGTCGCGGAGAGTGCTTCGTCGAGCGGTACCTGGACCAGCCCCGCCACGTCGAGACCCAGATCCTGGCGGACACGCACGGCAACGTCGTCGTGGTCGGTACCCGCGACTGCTCGCTCCAACGCCGTTACCAGAAGCTCGTGGAGGAGGCGTCGGCACCGTTTCTCTCGGAGGCTCAGCTCCACTCGCTGTACGACGCCTCGAGGGCGATCTGCAAGGAAGCCGGCTATATCGGGGCCGGGACCGTCGAGTTCCTCGTCGCCCGCGATGGCATGATCAGCTTCCTTGAAGTCAATACCCGCCTCCAGGTCGAGCATCCGGTAACCGAAGAGGTCTCCGGAGTGGACCTGGTTCGCGCCCAGTTCCGCATCGCAGAGGGTGAGGCACTCGACTTCACCGATCCGGCTCCTCGCGGTCACTCCATCGAATTCCGTATCAACGGTGAGGATCCCGGCCGTAACTTCCTTCCCGCCCCCGGCACGGTCACCAAGCTGATCGCGCCGGCCGGCCCCGGCGTCCGACTCGATACCGGCATCGAAAGCGGCAGCGTCATCGGCGGCGCTTTCGACTCCCTGCTCGCAAAGCTCATCATCACCGGAGCAACCCGGCAGGAAGCTCTGCAGCGGGCTCGGCGCGCCCTCGACGAGATGATCATCGAGGGAATGGCGACGGCACTGCCATTCCACCGCGCGGTCGTACGGGATCCCGCCTTCGCCCCGGAGGACGCCGCAGAGCCTTTCCGTATCCACAACCGCTGGATCGAAACCGAGTTCGACAACACCGTCCCGGCCTTCGCGGGAGGGACTGAGGCCGACACCACCCCCGAGCCGCGGGAGACCGTGGTTGTCGAGGTAAGCGGCAAACGCCTCGAAGTCGTGCTACCCGCCGGATTCGGTTCTGCCCCCGTCGCCGCTTCCCGGGGAGCGGCGCCCAAGCGACGCGCTCGCGGCACGGCTGCGGCCAAGGTCACGGACGACGCCCTGACCAGTCCCATGCAGGGCACCATCATAAAGGTCGCGGTCAACGACGGCGACGCTGTTTCCGCGGGTGATCTGATCATTGTTCTGGAAGCGATGAAGATGGAACAGCCGATCAACGCGCACCGGGATGGCACGGTCACCGGACTGGCTGCGGCCGTCGGCGCCGTTGTCACCAGCGGCACCGTGCTCTGTGAGATCAAAGACTAGAACGCACCAAAGCTCGACCTGCCCACCGTCGGCTGCCACCTCTCCACCGCAGACTTCATAGGCTGCGAGGTATGGACGGTAACGACAGCCCGACGGTGAGCGGCCAGGACCGGGAGCTGGCGGTGGCCCGCCCAGTCGTTCAGCGACCACCGCTGACCGGGCGAGTGCACTACCTGCTTGGGGGGACCCTTCCTCCGGCCTACAACGACTGGGTCTCGCATGACCTCACCGGCCCCGGCTGGAGGCTGCGCCAGGCGGCACGGCCCTTCCTGCTGATGTTGCCCTTCGCGCTGATCTTTTCCCTGCTGCCCGGTGAGTTCGGAGTCCGAGCCGTCGTCGTCGCGTTTCTTCTGATCTCTGGGATCGGGCTCGGCTTCGCCACCAGCGGGTTCTTCCGGAACCGCCGACTGGAACAGCATGGCTTTCCTCCGGTTTTCCCCACGAGCGATGATGAGGACAAGGAGGACGGGGACACGGAGTGATTTAACCAGGGATGTCACATTTCTCAACTTTTCGCTTACTCGGACCGGTGCACCTCGGGCCGGAGGCGCCCCTCGATAACAACATCCGCCAGATACTGCTCTGGTGATATGTGATATCGACGCCCCTCTGGGCTCGTCCAGACGAAATGCCCAGGCTTGTCCTGGCGCAACCTCCAGTCCTTCCGCGAAGAGCCATGTGAGCCCGGGGCGGCCGGCCGTCCCGGGCTTCCCGTCGTGTCTTTTTCGACACGACACCCGGACCTCTTACTCACCCGCATGCTTCAGACGATGATGCCTTCGGCACGTCGGCCCGAGAGTCAGAGCCACGCCGCGAACCGGTTCCATCCCGCGGACATCGCCGGCCGCGCCTACGGGAACAGACGATCCCCCAGACGCGACCCGGTGGAAAAGCCCTGCTCGTAGCCTTCTCCACAGGCAGGCGTCGGCAGTACTCGCCGCGCCGGCCGTCGTCCCGGCATGGCAGCCCGACATGGCAGGAGGTTCCGCATGCGGTCCTGCCGGGCCCCTGCTCACTCCGGGTTGTCGAATCCCGCGAAGAAGTCGCGCGTACGCAGGACGCGAGCCGCCTCGGTGATCGACCCGGAGAGCGACGGGTAGATCGAGAACGTATGTGCGATTTGATCGACGGTCAGACCGTGTTCGACCGCGAGCGAGATAGAGAGGATGAGTTCGGATGCACGCGGCGCGACAATAACACCGCCAAGCACGCTTCCACTCCCCGGACGGCAGAACAGTTTCACGAAGCCGTCCTCAATACCCATCATCTTCGCCCGCGGATTCCGCGAGAGTGGAACTGTGGTTACCTCGGCTGCGACTGCCCCGGTGTCCTTCATCACCTGCGTGACTCCGACGGTGGCGATTTCCGGCTCGGTGAAGATGTTGGACGATACCGTCCCGAGCCGCAAGGGTGTGACGGCCTCGCCGAGGGCGTGCCACATGGCGATACGCCCCTGCATCGCGGCGACCGATGCGAGCGGGAGGACTCCAGTGCAGTCACCGGCCGCGTAGACACCCGGCACCGAGGTCCGCGACATCCGGTCCACGTTCACATGCCCACCAGGCCCAAGCCGCACCCCCACGTCAGTCAGCCCGAGGCCCTTGGTGCGGGGTACCGAACCAACCGCCATCAGAGCATGGCTTCCCGTGACGGTCCGGCCGTCGGTCAGCTCGACGATCACACCGTCCCCGATGCGCCGTACCGACGCCGCCCGCGATCGGTTGAGCACCTCGATCCCACGCCGCACGAACACATCCTCGATGACCCGGGCAGCATCCGGGTCCTCCCCCGGCAGCACGCGTTCGCGCGAAGAAACCAGCGTGACCTCGGCGCCAAGCGCCCGATACGCGCTGGCGAACTCAGCTCCGGTGACGCCGGAACCGACGACGACCAGATGTTCGGGTATCTCCTTGAGGTCGTAGAGGTGTCGCCAGGTGAGAATCCGCTCACCATCCGGCTGGGCCGTGGGGAGATCGCGTGGTGAGGCGCCGGTCGCGATCAAAATCACATCGCCGACGAAGGTTTCACCGGCGCTGGTTTCGATTGCGTGCGGCCCGACAAGACGCCCAGAGGCGTGCACGACATCGACCTTCTCGCGCTCGAGCCGGCGCTCAATGTCCAGGGACTGGGCCTTGGCTAGATCACGGACCCGTTCGTACACCTGCTCCGCATCCACATTGACGACCTCCGGGGGCGTGAGCGGCCGGGTGCCCGAGTCCGCGCCGGTACTGATCCCCCAGGCCACAGGGGGCAACGCCGGTTCCGGCCCAGGGCCGAGACTATGCGGGCGGACACCCAGGCCGGGAGCCAGAGCAAGGTTCGTCATGGTCTCCGAAGTCGCGATCAAGGTTTTGGAGGGGACGCAGTCGGTGAGCACACAGGCACCACCGACCCCGTCCGAGTCGATGACGGTGACCGTCGCTCCGAGTGAGGCTCCAACGAGAGCCGCCTCGTAGCCTCCGGGCCCTCCACCAAGAATGATGATGCGAGTCACGTGCCCTCCCGATCCGGTATCGCTTCCTTATCATCTTGCCCCGCCGCCGCGGCCGCTCTCCTGCCGGTGCGGAAGGCTCCATAGGATCGCAGACGGAGTCCGACATCAGCGATGTCAGGTAGGGCCATCTTCCTCCTTTCATGAGCGGAAATTACAGTTATAATCACGCACCGTAACCCTCCGAGAGATCACAATGACCTTGTACGCGGCTTACGCCGGCAACCTCGACCCGGCGCAGATGAAGGAGCGGGCCCCGCATTCGCCCGTGACCGGCACTGGATGGATCAACGGTTGGCGCCTCACGTTCGGCGGTGAGAACGTCGGTTGGGATGGAGCCTTGCCGACCATCGTCGAGGCTCCGGGTGCCCACGCGTACGTCCTTCTGTACGACCTCGACCGTTACGACCTGGAACGGCTCGACGTCTGGGAAGGCGCGGACACCGGCCTGTACACCCGCATCCGGGTGCGGGTCTCCACCCTCGATGGGGAGGCTCTCGCCTGGACGTATGTTCTCGACGCCTACGAGGGAGGACTCCCGTCGCGCCGGTACCTCGAGATGATTGCCGATTCCGCGGAGAAGGCTGGGGCACCCGCCGACTACGTGGCCGAGCTCCGTTCGCGACCGACTGCGTGACGCATCACGGCGCCGGTGGCGTCTGGGTCAGCAGATCGAGAGCCGCGCCGGCAAGCAGCTTCACACCCACACCCATCGCTCTCTCGTCCACGTCGAAGCTACCCTGGTGAAGGTCGTAGGTGTGGCCGCCGGGTGTCCGAGTGCCCAATCGGGCCAAGGCCCCCGGCACGTGGTTCAGATACCAACCGAAGTCCTCGCCACCAAGCGATTGCGCCACCATGGTGGAGGCCCCGTGACCAAACACACGGTCGACGACGGTCCGAAGGACCTCGACGACATCCACGCTGTTCACCACGGGCGGCACGCCACGCCGGTAGTCGACCACGATCTGTGCTCCGTACGGTGCGATGAGCTGCTCGGCAACCTGAGTGACCAGCGCCGGCACGCTCTCCCAGGTCTCCCGGGACAAAGTGCGGATCGTGCCTCGGAGCTGACCGGTTCGAGGGATGGCGTTGGTAACGGTTCCCGCCTGCACATGACCCCAGACCAGGGAGAGCGCCGACCTGGGATCGACTAGTCGCCCCAACGCGGCAGGAAGATCGGCTGCAAGGCGGACGAGCGCGTACACCAGGTCGACTGTGTTCTGTGGCCGGGAGGTGTGACCGCCGGGCCCGGCCAACGTGATTTCGACGGCATCGGCGGCAGAGGTGATCGGACCCGTCCGCAGACCGATCATGCCCAGGTCGAGCGCCGGATCGCAGTGCACCGCGATCGCCGTGGTCACCGGCTTCAGCACTCCCGCGTCGATGACGTCCAACGCGCCGCCCGGCATGAGCTCCTCCGCGGGCTGGAACACCAGGCGCACGGTCCCGGGCAGCGTAGACACGCGTGCGATCTCGGCAAGCGCGAGTCCGGCGCCGAGCGCCACGGTCGTGTGCACGTCATGTCCGCAAGCGTGAGCCACACCCGGAACGGTGGAGCGGTACCGCACGTCCTTGATATCCGAGAGTGGAAGAGCGTCCATGTCGGCCCGCAGCATGATCACGGGAGCGTCTGGATCATGATCGACGCCGAGACCGATATCACACCACAGGCCAGGAAGGTCCGGCAGGCGCTGCGGCGACAGTCCCGCGGCCCGGAGTCGCGCCTCGACCTGCTCGGCGGTGCGGTGCTCCCGCCGGCCGAGCTCCGGGTGGGCGTGGAGATCGCGACGCAACGCGATCAGCTCGGATTCGTGCGCGGCCACCCACCCGGCGACCGCCGCGGTCTCGTCAACCTTCATCTGCCGGCCGGGCTCCTCCCTGCACACGCCACGCGGGCCCTGAACGCGTGCGGTTCGGGGTATTCGCCGACGTGTCTAGCCGTCGACTACCGGACGGCCCATATTCATCTCTTCGAGCAGGGTATCGACGACCCGGATGAGATCTCCACCGGCCCGCCGGGCGGCGTCCCGCTGCCGGGTATAGCTCGCGCCCGTCCGCAGGATGGTCAGCGCGTCGGAGAGCTCGGATGAACAACCGAGGCGGTGGGCGACCGGAAGCAGATCCTCCACGAGATCGGTGATCTCGTCCCGGACCGGCCGGATACCGCCCCGACCATCGACGATGATCTGTGTGTCCAGACCGTACCGGGCCGCTCGCCACTTGTTCTCCTGCACGAGCCATCGTTGCGGAGTCGGGAGGCGATACCCACGATCGATCTGGGTGTTCATGCGGTCAACCAGGCACTGCGCGAGAGCCGCGACCGCCCCCACCTCCATCAGGGACGGCAGACCATCGCAGACCCGCAGTTCCACGGTGCCGAAGTTGGGATGTGGACGAATGTCCCACCAGACCTCGCGGATCGTCTCGATGGTGCCGGAGACAATCAGTGTCTCCATGAACGACTCGAAACCCGGCCAGTCCTCCAACGGGTACGGCAGTCCCGCGGTGGGCAGGCTCGCGAAGACCTGTGATCGGGATGAGGCCAGCCCGGTGTCTCCGCCCAGCCAGTAGGGCGACGACGCCGACAGGGCGAGAAAATGCGGGACATAGGCCATCAGAGCGTTCACGATCGGCATGACCTTGTCCGCAGACCGCACTCCGACGTGTACGTGGACGCCGAAGATGAGCAGCCGCCGGGCCAACCACTGCATCTGGCTGACCAGCCGGAAATAGCGATGATCCTCGGTGATGCGCTGCCCCATATAGTCACTGGCCGGATGCGTGCCGCTGCACATCAGCCCGATCCCGCGCCGTTCCGCCAGATCGCGCAGCAGCGAGACGGTTCCAGCCAGGTCCGCGGTCGCTTCCTCCACCGAGTCGCAGACCCCGGTGACGACCTCGATGGTCGACTCGAACAGCTCGTGCTTGGCCTTGGGCGCCTCGCGCTCCCCGGCCTTCGCCCGCAGCTCGTGAAGAATCCCGCTGGCCTCGCCGCGAAGTTCGCGCGATTGCTGGTCGACGAGCTGCAGCTCCCATTCGATGCCGAGACTGGTGCTCGACGACGACGAGAAAGGGATCTGCACCTAGCCTCCTCGGGTCGGGATCTCGGGGTCGGTACCAGCACCAGACAGCCGTCACCCACCGGCTCGGCTCACGGGCAGCAGGTCGGCTCACGGGCAGCAGAAGGTGACTACCCCATTCGGCCCGTTCCTACCCCACCACCCCCCACCGGGGAGCTGGCCAAAGGCTTGGTCGCGGCAATGCCCGGCCCGACCACCTCACCGCCCATCGGCCGGGCCCGACGCGCTCAGACGGCTACCGGGCCCGGTGCCGGTGCCGGTGCAGTGACCACCCGCATCCCCAGCTCACGCAGCTGACGATCGGTCACGGGCGTCGGGGCGCCCGTCAATGGGTCGAGTCCCGACTGGGTCTTGGGAAAAGCGATGACCTCCCGGATGTTCTCCTCACCGGCGAGGATCGCCACCAACCGGTCGATCCCCACCGCGAATCCGCCGTGCGGTGGCGCCCCGTAGCCGAAAGGGGTGAGGAAGAAGCCGAATCGAGCCTTCGCCTCCGCCGGCGAGATTCCGAGGATCCCGAAGATGCGCTGCTGGAGATCGCTCTCATGGATCCGGATCGAGCCAGATCCGAGTTCCCAGCCGTTGAGCACCAGGTCGTACGCCCGGCTACGCACCGCGAGCGGATCGGTCTCCAGCTTGTCCACATCGTCGGGGTGCGGACGGGTGAAGGGGTGATGCCCCGGCTTCGGCCGTCCGGTGCCGGGATCCACCCCGACGAACAGCGGGAAGTCGACGACCCACACGAACCGCAAGGGACCTTCGCCGGCCGGCGGGCGGCCCAGATCGTTGCGAAGCTGGCCGAGCACCTCGCAGGTGGTCGCCCACTCGTCGGCGACCAGGAGAAGAAGGTCGCCCGCCACCGCCGCGGTTGCCGCGACGATGCCGGCGAGTTCCTCGGCGGCGAGAAACTTCGCCACCGGGGACTCCAGCTCGCCGCCGGGACCGACCCGCATCCAGACCAGGCCCTTCGCGCCCAGTCCCCTCGCCCGCGCGGTGAGATCGTCGAGCTTGCGCCGGTTGTGCGAGGCTGACCCGCCGGGTACGCGGATTCCCTTGACGGCCTCGGCCCCGGCGAACGCCTTGAAACCGCTACCCGCGAAGACCGCGGTCAGCCCTATGAGTTCCATGCCGAACCGCAGGTCCGGCTTGTCGACCCCGAAGCGGTTCATCGCTTCGTGCCAGGACATCCGCTCGATCGGCAGCACGGGGCCGCCGGTCACCGCCCGGGCCGCGGCCAAAACCGCCGCCGACGTCACGCCGAGCACGTCGTCCTGGTCCACGAAGCTCATCTCGAGGTCGAGCTGGGTGAACTCGTACTGCCGGTCGGCCCGCAGGTCCTCGTCGCGCAGACATCGGGCGAACTGGAAATAGCGATCCGTCCCGCCCACCATGAGCAACTGCTTGAAAAGCTGGGGTGACTGCGGGAGGGCGTAAAAACTGCCTGGGAACTGGCGCGACGGGACGATGAACTCCCGCGCTCCCTCCGGTGTCGAGGGCATCAGCAGCGGCGTCTCGACCTCGACGAAGTCCAGCGGGGCGAGCGCCGAGCGCATCGCCGCAAGAACCGCCGAGCGGATCCGCAGGTTGCGCTGCATCCGGTCACGGCGCAGATCGAGATAGCGGTAGGCGAGACGAGTGGTCTCATCGACGGAGTCGGCTCGATCGTCCAGCGGGAACGGCGGCGGTGTCGCGACCGAGAGCACCTGCACCTCGCAGTCGCGTAGCTCGACCTCGCCCGTGGCCAGGGCGGGGTTCGCGGTCCCCTCCGGGCGGACGGCGACGGTACCGGTGATCCGCAACACGTACTCGGTCCGGACGTCGACCGAGCCGTCGACGACCGCCTGAATGATCCCGGAATGGTCACGCAGGTCGACGAAGGTCAGCGACTGGCCGTGCTGACGGCGGTGCGCCACCCAGCCACACACCGTCACGGTCTGGTCAACGTGATCCGATCGCAGATCACCGCACAGATGTGTGCGCATGGCCGTGCGCTGCCGCCCGCCCGAGGTGGCGGCCCCCGCCACCGGGATCGGTAGCTCGCCGGTGGTCGACTGGGTCGTAGTCATCGATCCGTTGTTCCCATCGCAGTCTGGTCCGGCCCGCCGGGTACTTTTCTCGCCAGATGTGTGGCGATGTCACTGCGCCCGTCGCGGGATCCAGTCCTGACCCTATCGGCCGGTAACCGCGAGACCGCCGCTCCCGGCGACCGCATGGGCCGGACAGGCCGCACGGGCCCGCACGGCGAGATCGTTCGCCGTTAGCGCAGCGCGCGGATGAAACGGCCCGCCTCCCCGCGTAGCCGGGCCGAGATGCGCAGGACCTGACGGCCGCGGGGAGTGGTGAGCTCGACGGTGATCACATCTCCGTGCTTGACGCCTCGGGACGCCGTCACCTCACGACGGTCGAAGACGACGTCGAACCAGTCGCCCTCCCGCGGGAAGGGGGCGAGGACCAGCAGCCGCCGATCGGTCAGCATGATCCAGCGCGAGGCCCCGAACCGGTGTCCGACGAAGGATTCGACCTTCGCCGTGAACCGTCCGGGCCCGCTCGGGTCGGTGAGCCGACCGCGCAGCACGACCTCGATGAACTCGCCGGACTCCAAGGGCACTGCCGGGAGACGACGATGGGACGGTATCAGGGGCACCGGCGTCAGTGTCCTCCACGCACCCCGTACAGTCGCCGGGTGAGGGCACAGGCGGACGAACCGAACGCGGTGGCCTCGGCCGCCACCCTGGCCGAGCTGACCAGAGCCGACCGGCACGACATCGCGATTGTGCTGGGATCGGGCTGGCCCCCGGCCGCCGATGTACTGTCCCGGCAGGCGACCGACGTCACCGAGGTCACGTTTACCCAACTCGGCGGCTTCCCATCCAACACCGACGTTCCCGGGCACAAGCCGACCGCACGCTCCGTCCAGCTCGGCGACCGCCGCCTGTTGATCTATCTGGGCCGCGTACATCCCTACGAGGGCCATGACCTGTCCCGGGTGGTCCACGCGGTCCGCCTGGCCTGTGCGGCCGGCGCGTCGACCGTCATACTGACGAACGCCGCCGGCGGTCTGCGCGCGGACATGTACGTCGGCCAGCCCGTCCTGGTCGCCGACCACCTGAACCTGACCGGCCGCTCACCCCTGGTCGGTCCGGCGTTCACCGACCTGACCGACGCCTATTCCCCCCGGCTACGGGCGCTTGCCCGCGAGGTCGATCCCACCCTGGCCGAAGGAGTGTATGCGGGACTGCCCGGTCCGCACTTCGAGACACCCGCAGAGATCCGCATGCTGCGGTTCCTGGGAGCCGACCTGGTCGGCATGTCGACCGTGCACGAGACGATCGCGGCGCGGGCCGCCGGAGCGGAGGTGCTGGCCCTGTCCCTGGTCACCAACTTCGCAGCGGGGATGAGCGGCGAGCCGCTAGATCATCTCGAGGTGCTGGCCACGGGAGCTGCCGCCGCGGAACGCATGGGTATCCTGCTCGCCGACATCGTCACCCGGCTGTAGGACCACGGCGGAATCGCGATGCCGTCCTCGTCCCGACCAGGCCCGACGTCCCTGCCCAGCCCACTCGCCGAGCAGGTCGAGGCCTGGCTGGCCGATGATCCGGATCCCGCTGACCAGGCCGAACTGGCCCGGCTGCGCGACGGCGCGGGTCACGATGCCACGCTGCTCGCGGAGCTGGCCACACGTTTCCACGGACCGCTGCGGTTCGGCACAGCCGGGTTGCGCGGGCCACTGCGCGCCGGTCCAGCCGGCATGAACACCGCCGTGGTGCGCCGCGCCGCCGCCGGACTCGCCACCTGGCTCACGAGCAGGGCGACACCACCAGCACAGGCGGCACCGAGTTCCTCGACGGCGACCGTCGTCGTCGGCTACGACGCCCGGCATCGCAGCGAGGCGTTCGCCCTCGACAGCGCCCGGGTGTTCGCCGGTGCCGGACTGCGGGCGCTGGTACTCCCCGGGCCGGTGCCCACTCCGGTGCTGGCCTTCGCCGTGCGCAGGCTGGGCGCGGACGCCGGCGTGATGGTCACGGCCAGCCACAATCCGGCCACCGACAACGGCTATAAAGTCTACCTGGGTGATGCTTCCTCGGGCGCCGCGCGGGGGGCGCAGCTCGTGGCTCCGGCGGACAGTGAGATCGAAGGAATGATCGCGGCTGCCGGCCCCGCCCGGGCGATCCCACTCGCCGAGACCTGGCGGAGGCTCGATGCGGATGTCGTCGACGACTACATACACGCGGCGGCCACCGCCGGCCGGGCAGCCACAGCCACAGCCACAGCCACAGCCACCGACCTACGCACAGACGTGACCACGGACGCGACGGCCCTGACCGTTGCGTACACCCCGTTGCACGGTGTCGGCGCAGCCGTTCTCAGCGCCGTGTTCACCGCCGCGGGTCTCGCCGCACCCGATGTCGTCCACGAGCAGGCCGAACCCGATCCGGAGTTTCCGACAGTCCAGTGGCCGAACCCCGAGGAGGCGGGGGCGATGGACCGGGTTCTGGCGCTCGGCGAGCGCATCGACGCCGATCTGGTACTCGCCAACGATCCCGACGCCGACCGGTGCGCCGTCGCCGTCGGAGGGCGGGTACTCAGCGGTGACGAGGTCGGTCTGCTTCTCGCCGATCATGTCCTGCGCTCCCGCCCCGGTCCGGTAGCGACCACCATCGTCAGCTCCTCCGGTCTGCGTGCGCTGGCCGCCGAGGTCGGGATTCCTTACGCCGAAACGCTGACCGGCTTCAAGTGGATCATGCGTGCGGACGCGCGGCTGGTCTTCGGCTACGAGGAGGCACTCGGATACGCCGTCGCCCCGGATCTGGTCCGCGACAAGGACGGCATCACCGCCGCCCTCGCCATCGCTCTGATCGCCGCGCGGGCGAAGCGACGAGGTCGGACCCTGCCAGGCCTGCTCGACGAGTTGTCCGCACGACTCGGTGTCCATCTCACGGGGCAACACTCGGCGCGCTTCGACGACGTCACCCAGATCGACGAGATGATGCACCGCCTGCGGGTCCAGCCGCCGACCAGCCTCGCCGGGCGTCCCGTCACCGGAGTCCGTGACCTGCTGGCCGGCGGGCGGGACGGGAACGCACCGGCGGGAGGGATCCCCCCTCGACCCGCACGCCCCGTGGACCGTGCCGGCCCCATGGACCGTGCCGACGCGGCGCATCCGGTCCTGCCACCCGCCGACGTGCTCATGCTGCTCCTCGACGAGGATCGGGTGATCTTCCGCCCGAGCGGGACCGAACCCAAACTGAAGGTGTACCTCGAGACCGTGGAGCCGGTGCCGGGGCATGCCGTCGACGCGGTGCCCGCGGCTCGGGACCAGGCCGTGGCACGCCTGCTCCACCTGCACACGGCCGCGGGCAATCTGCTCGACGGACGCGACGGAGATCACATCTCGCCGAAGATCCGATCACCCGCGTCGCCGAGCCCGGGCACAATATAGGCCGTCTCGTTCAATCTCTCGTCGACCACGGCGGTCACAACGGTCAGGTCGGCCGTGCCGACCGCAGGGCCACCGGATTCCAGCGCCGCAAGGCCCTCCGGTGCTGCCACCACGGAGACCACGGTGACGCCCCGCGCCCCGCGGTCGGCGAGCAGCCGCAGGCAGTGCAGGGCCGAACCGCCGGTGGCGAGCATCGGGTCGAGCAGCAGCACCGGGCGGCCGGCCAGATCGGTGGGCACCGCCTCCAGGTAGGCCGTGGGTTCGAAGGTCGTCTCGTCGCGGGAGAGCCCGATGAACGCGGTGTGGGCGTCGGGAAGCAGGTTGAGCGCCGCCGGCAGCATGCCGAGCCCGGCCCGCAGCACCGGGACGACGACCGGTTCCGCGGCCAACCGCACCCCGGAGGTCGTGGCCAGCGGAGTCGTGACGGTGACCGGCATCGTCGGCAGCGTACGGGTCGCCTCGTACACGAGCATCATCGCCAGGTCGTATAGGACGGGCCGGAACCGGGACCGGGGCGTGCGCTCGTCCCGCAGGACGGTCAGCGACGAGGCCGCGAGGGGATGGTCGACGATGTGCAGCTGCACGGAAGGACTCCTCGTACGCGAAGCCGGGCGATCGGCAATGATGCAACGTATGACAACGGCTCCGGCCGGATCGGACCGTCCCGGCGAGGAACCCGAGAAGTGCCCCTCCCGACCGGCCGCCGGCGCTCGCCCCACGCTGCGGCGCGCCGAGGTGGCCCGGATAGTCGACCACACACTGCTACAGCCGTCCGCCACCGGCGAGGAGATACTCGCGCTGTGCGGGGAAGCTGCCAAGCTGGGTGTCGGTGCCGTCTGTGTGGCGCCGACCCATGTCTACCTGGCCGCCGCGAGTACCCGACGGGACGGCGGTGAGGTCGGGCCGGCCTTCGGCGTCGCCTCCGTCATCGGCTTTCCGCACGGCACGCACCTGACCGTCATCAAGGCCGAGGAGGCGCGGCGGGCGGTCGCGGACGGCGCCACGGAGATCGACATGGTCATCGACATCGCCAACGCGATGGACGAGAACTGGCGAGCGATCGAGACCGAAATCACCGAGGTCCGGCTGTCGGTGCCGCCGGACGTCGTGCTCAAGGTCATCCTGGAGACGGCCCTGCTGCCGGACGAGAGCATCGTCGCCGCCTGCCGGGCAGCGGAGGCCGGCGGCGCCGAGTTCGTCAAGACCTCCACCGGTTTCCACCCGGCCGGCGGGGCCAGCGTGCGCGCAGTGCGGGCGGTGGCGGCGGCCGTGGGTGGCCGGCTCGGCATCAAAGCCTCGGGCGGCATCCGCACCGCCGAGAAGGCGATCGAGATGATCGAGGCCGGCGCGACCCGGCTCGGACTGTCCGCCTCCGCGGATGTGCTCGCCGGCTTTCCCAGGTGACCGGCTTCCCCGGATGATCCGCCGCCGACGGCCACAGCCGAGATCTGACGGCTAGCCCACGCGCCCCGCCACCCAGCAGCCAGACAGATGATCATCAACGAGCCCGCAGGCCTGCATCAGGGCATAGGCGGTGGTCGGACCGACGAAGACGAACCCGGCCGCGCGCAGCCCCTTGACGAACGCCACCGACTCGGGGGTCTTCGCCGGCACGTCGGCGAGGGTGGCCGGCGCCACCCGCCCCATCGGCTCCGGCTGGAACGACCAGATCAGATCCTCGAGGGGACGGTCCAGCGTAAGGACGGCGCGGGCATTGGCGATCGTCGCCTCGATCTTGCGGCGGTTTCGGACGATGCCGGCGTCGGCGAGCAGCCGGTCGACATCCGCGGAACCGAACGCGGCCACGGCGGCCGGGTCGAATCCGGCGAACGCCGCCCGGAACGCCGGCCGCTTGCGCAGGATCGTCAACCACGACAGGCCGGACTGGAACGCCTCCAGCGTCAGCCGCTCGAACAGACCGACCGTGTCCCTGACCGGACGCCCCCACTCGTCGTCGTGGTAGGCGACGTACTCCGGCGCGGACAGACCCCACGGGCATCGCGGGCAACCATCGGCTCCCACCACGACATCCGAGGCGGGCCTCACCGGCCCACCGCTCATCAGGCTGACTCCGCGGAGACAAGCTCCGCATAGCCCGGCTTGATGACGTTGTTGATGAAATCGAGCCGCCGGTCGAAGGGCAGGAAGGCGGACTTCATCGCGTTGAGGGTGAGCCAGCGGATGTCGGACCAGCCGTAGCCGTTGACGTCCACGAGGGTCGCGAACTCACTCGACAGCGACACGCCGCTCATCAGCCTGTTGTCCGTGTTGACCGTGACCCGGAACTGCAGCCGGCGAAGCAGCCCGATGGGGTGCCGCTCGATGCTCGGCGCGGCTCCGGTGTGCACGTTCGACGAGGGACACATCTCCAGCGGCACCCGGACGTCGCGCACGTAGTTCGCGAGATCACCGAGGATCGCCTTACCGTCCGGATCGACCGTGATGTCATCGACGATGCGCACTCCGTGCCCCAGCCGATCGGCGTTGCACCACTGCACGGCCTCCCAGATCGACGGCAGGCCGAACGCCTCGCCTGCATGGATCGTGAAGTGGCCGTTCGCCCGCTGGATGTACTGGAAGGCGTCCAGGTGACGGGTAGGCGGATTGCCCGCCTCGGCGCCCGCGATGTCGAACCCGACCACGCCGGCATCGCGCCACCGGACCACGAGCTCCGCGATCTCCAGTGAGCGGGCCTGATGGCGCATCGCGGTGAGCAGGGCGCGAAGGTGCAGCGGTGTGCCGGCCGAACCGGCCCGGAACCCGTCAAGCACGGCCTCGACCACCGCGTCCAGGGACAGCCCGCGCTCGACGTGCAGCTCGGGGGCGAACCGCACCTCGGCGTAGACGACGCCGTCGGCCGCGAGATCCTCCGCGCACTCCCGCGCCACCCGCATGATGGCCTCCTGGGTCTGCATCACCCCCACCGTGTGCCGGAACGTCTCCAGGTAGCGGACGAGCGAGCCGCTATGCGCGCCGCCACGAAACCACATGCTCAGGGTGTGGACGTCCGTGGTCGGCAGATCGCGGTAACCGGTCTCGTCGGCGAGCTCGACCACCGTGGCCGGCCGGAGCCCGCCGTCAAGATGGTCATGAAGCAGTACCTTCGGCACCCGGCGGATGTCCTCAACCGTGATCGTCGGGGGCCGTGCGTCGTTCGTCATCATGTCCTCCGTCATCGTCTCGACGGTAGGCCACGGGTACGACAGAACAGCGACGGCACGATGACGACCCGGACTGCCGGGACCGGTTCAGCTGAGGTGATCGGTTCAGCTGAGATGATCGAGGACGAGCGGTGTGCTCGGGGGCGGCGTCGCGGCGACCTCCACCGCTCCCGTCAGGGCCTCCCGGGCCCGCTCGACGCTGGCCGGGTCGTCGGTGTGCAGTTCCAGCAGCGGCTCGCCGGCCGTGACCGGGTCACCGATTCCCACCCGCCACCGCACGCCCGCCGTCGCGGAGACCGCGTCCTCCTTGCGGGCCCGGCCCGCGCCAAGCCGCCACGCCGCCACGCCGACCGCTCGGGCGTCCAGGCGGTGGAGATAGCCGGTCGCCGGCGCGGGGACGGTCTCGACATGGCTCGCCGCCGGAAGCGGCGCGTCCGGATCGCCGCCCTGGGCCGCGACCATCGCCCGCCACACCGCAAAAGCGTCCCCGGCAGCCAGCACCTGCGCGGGATCATGGAGAGCGCCGGACCGGTGGCCGAGCTCGGCGGCGACGAGGTCGATCATCGCTCTGGCCAGCGCGACGGTGACCTCCACCAGATCCGCCGGCCCACCACCACGGAGGGTCTCCACGGCCTCGGCCACCTCCAGCGCGTGCCCGGCGGTCCGGCCGAGGGGGTGGTCCATCCCGGTCAGCAGGGCCTCGGTGCGGACCCCGGCGGCAACGCCGATCCGGACCATCGCCCGGGCGAGCTCACGGGCCTCGCCCACCGACGTCATGAAGGCCCCAGAGCCGACCTTGACGTCCAGGACCAGCGCCGACGTGCCCTCGGCGATCTTCTTACTCATGATCGACGATGCGATGAGCGGGATCGACTCGACGGTTCCGGTGACGTCCCGCAGCGCGTAGAGCCGGCGGTCGGCCGGAGCGAGGCCGGCACCCGCGGCACAGATCACCGCACCCACCTCGGCGAGGAGCTCACGCATCCGGGCGGCCGACAGATCCGCCCGCCAGCCGGGGATCGCCTCCATCTTGTCCAGCGTTCCACCGGTGTGACCGAGCCCCCGCCCGGCGAGCTGTGGGACCGCGGCCCCACAGGCGGCGACCAGCGGCACCAGCACGAGCGAGACCTTGTCGCCGACCCCTCCGGTGGAGTGTTTGTCGACGGTGGGACGTCCCACGCCGGTCAGGTCCAGGCGCTCCCCACTGTCGATCATTGCGGCGGTCCAGCGGTCCAGCTCGGCGGAAGCCATCCCGCGCCACACCACCGCCATCAGGTACGCCGACATCTGCTCGTCGGCGACCAGACCCCGGGTGTAGGCGTCAATGAGCCAGTCGACGGCCCGGAGATCGACGGGTCGACCGTCCCGCTTGGCCCGGATCAGATCGACGACGTCGAAACTCCCGCTCACGCGACACCCGGTAGATCGTGCGGTCCGAACGCTGCGGGGAGCAGGTCCGCGATGGTGCGCACGCCGTCGCCCGTGGCGACGAGCAGATCCGGCCCGCCGTGCTCGTAGAGCAGCTGGCGGCACCGTCCGCAGGGCGCCAACGGCGCACCGTCGGAGTCGACGCAGGCGAACGCCAGCAGCCGACCACCGCCTCTGGCGTGCAGCGCCGAGACGAGACCGCATTCGGCGCACAGCCCGAGGCCGTAGGACGCGTTCTCGACATTGCAGCCGACGACGATCCACGGGTCGTCACCGGTGGTACGCCCGGCGGCGTCCGGCAGATCCACGACCAGTGCAGCAGCACCCACCCGCAGACCCGAGTAGGGCGCGTAGGCGCTCTGTGCGACACGGACAGCGGCGTTCCGCAACCGCTCCCAGTCTTTATCGTTCACACTGCACCCCAGGTCCGTGGTCCGTTCGGTCGCTGTCGCCAGCATGCCCGACCCCCGGTCCGGCCACGATGTGATCCCATGGATGCGAGCCCCACCGGCGATCGGAAGGGACGACGGGATGGCAGGCGGGTCCCCGGACAATCCGGGTTCGGCCAGAGCGGTGGCCCTCGTCGGGGGACGGTACCGGCTCGACGGGGTCATCGGACGCGGCGGATTCGGCGTCGTGCACCGGGCCACCGACGAGCTGCTCCAGCGCTTGGTTGCAATCAAGGAAGTACAGCTGCCGCTCGGGGAGAACGCGGACGAACGCGACCTGACCCGCGAGCGGGTCCTACGCGAGGCGCGCGCCGCCGGTCGGCTGCATCATCCCGGTGCCGTCGCCGTCCTCGACGTCATCGACGACGGCGAGCTGCCCTGGATCATCATGGAATACGTTGACGGCCAGTCCCTCGCCACGATCATCAATGATCGCGGACCGCTGCCGGTCGAGGAGACGTGCCGGATCGGTATCAGCCTCGCCTACGCCCTGGAGGCCGCGCACCGGCTCGGCGTGGTGCACCGCGACGTCAAGCCGAGCAACGTGCTGGTGACCGCGGACGGCCGGGCCCGGCTGACCGACTTCGGCATCGCGGTCAGCCAGGGGGATCCCCGGCTCACCAGCACTGGGATGGTGATGGGCTCCCCCGCCTACCTGCCGCCGGAACGCGCCCGTGGCGATGCCGGCAGCGCCGCGGGTGACCGGTGGGGACTGGGCGCCACGCTGTTCACCACCGTCGAAGGCTACCCGCCCTTCTCCGGCGGTGACCCGATTTCGGTGCTCACCGCCCTGGTTCAGGGACGACGCCAGCCCTTCCGGCTGGCCGGACCACTTATACCGGTGATCGACGACCTGATGGCCCCGCACGAGGCGAGCCGACCACCGCTCACCGTCGTACGCAGGCGACTGCGCGAGATAGTCGAACGAGATGCGGTCCGCCAGCACGCCGCAGCTCAGCAGAACACCGGAGCCCGCCAGGACACCGAGACGCGTCAGGAGGCCACGCCGTCGCGGACACCTCGGTCCCGTCCCACCGGGCCGTTGGAGCGCATCCACTCGATCGACCGGATGCGTGCCCTGGGCGGAATCCCGGCCGGGGCCCGGCTCATCGGCCGAGGGCACGGCAACGGTTTCACCGGCGGCGACGTCGAACTGGCTAATCTCTTCGCCACCGCCTCACCGGCCTCCCCGCCGTCGACCGCCCGGCTGCGGCCGGCGCCCGACGGGCCGGCGGGAATCGAGCCGGCGGGAGGTCCGCCACGCGACCCCGACGCCGGGGATCAGCGTCGCGTGACCATCGCCGTGGCGACGCTCGTGGCACTGGTCGCCGCCGCGATCATCGGCATCGTGATCGTGGTGACAGGTGGCCCGGACGACAAGAGCCGCGGCACCTCGACCAACCAGACCGGCGGCATCTCGTCGCCGACCGGAGCCGGCGGGTCGGCCCCGGCGGGCCCGGCGGCGGCCGGGGAGCCCGTCGCTCGGGAAACCACCCCGGTCACGGGCCCGCCTGGCTGGGTGTCCTACGTCGATCCCACCGCCGGCTGGTCCGTGGCGTACCCCTCGGACTGGCAGCGCCGCGAGGGGCCCGGCGGACCCGGAAACGTCGACTTCGTGGACCCGGCTGCCCGGTCCTTCCTACGTGTCGGTAGCGTCAGGCAAGCAAACACCTCTGCCATCGGCGACTGGCGACGCAACGAGGCCGGCTTCCGGCAGAGCGTGCGGGATTATCGGCAGATACGGCTGGCTCCCAGCGATGGTGGGGATGGCACCAACCAGGCCGACTGGGAGTTCGGGTACCGCGGGTCGGACGGGGTCATGGTGCATGTGCTCAACCGGGGTGCGATTCGCAACGGCCACGGGTATGCCCTGTACTGGCATACCAGGGAGGATCTGTGGCTGCAAGATCAACCGTTGATGCGCCAGCTGTTCGCCACCTTCCGGCCCGGTCCGTGATGTCGGCCATCGACGGATTTGCGGTGCCCGTAGTGTTCGGAAAGATGCGGGCCGTCCGGCGCGCGCATCAGTCCATCTGTCAGACTTGACACGATGGCTAAATCGGCAATTGTGCCCCCGGACACCTCCCGGCACGGCACACCTCGCTACGTAGCGCAGCGCTACCGGCTCCACCACGCCTATCGGGCGTGGTGGAGCCGGTAGCGTCTGGCGCGGTGAGGACGAACTACTCCAGCGCCCGGTCGCCATCAAAGAGATCCTCGTGCCGATGGCCGGCGCGCAGAACGAGCGCGACGCGATCCGGGCCCGGGTTCTTCGCGAGGCCCGTGCCCTGGCCAGGCTGCACAGTCCCGCCATCGTCTCGGTGTACGACGTGGTCGAGGAACATCAGCGGCACTGGACCATCATAGAACTCGTCGACGCGGACAGCCTCGGCGATGTGATCCGCAACCAGGGCCCGCTGCCCTTCGACCAGATCGCCGCGATCGGGCTGGCGCTGACCGACGCGCTCGCCGCGGCCCATTCGGCGGGCGTGCTCCACCGCGACGTCAAGCCCGGGAACGTCCTGCTCGGGCGGGACGGCCGGGTGCGGCTCACCGGCTTCGGCATCGCCGCGACCGAGGGCGACGTGACCCTGACCGGCGCTGGGGCCCTGGTCGGCTCCCCGGCCTACATCGCTCCCGAGCGGGTCCGGGGCTCCTCCGGCACTCCCGCGAGCGACCTGTGGGGGCTCGGCGCGACGCTGTACTCGGCTGTCGAGGGCCAGCCGCCGTTCGAGGGCCCGGAGACCTACGCCGTACTGACCGCCGTGGTCGAGGGCCGCCGGCAGGCCTTCCGGCTAGCCGGCCCGTTGCGCAACCTGCTCAGTGACCTGATGGACCGGCCGGCCGAGGAGCGGCCCGACGTGACGGAGATCCGCCGGCGGCTGATCCCGATCGCGCGCAATGCGAATCCGGTACCGGCTTCGGTCATGCACGCCCGTCCTCGGACTGGCGAGGAGACGGACGCGAGTTCCGTCGACGTCGGCCTGGAGAACCTCGACGACCCGGCCGAGCCGGCAGCAGGCGCCGGACCGGCCGCAGATTCCCGGCAGGGGTCGGGCGGCGGTGTCGCCGGGACCGCGGGAGTCCAGGCAGGCGAGGCGGCTCCGGCGGCCGTGGGAGACCAGGGGGCTGTCCCGCGCCCGACGAACCGCTCGGCGTCCGCCGCCGCGCCGCCCGTCCCCGCTACGTCACTGTGGATCCCCTACTCAACCCCCTTGACGGGACCACCGTGGCGGCTGCGGGCGCTGCCGAGTCGCACACCGGTCGTGGGGAACCCGGCCGCACCGGCCCATCGAACCACGTGATCCCGCTGGACCGGACCACGCCGCAGAACCGCGCAGCACCGCCTGGCCGGACGCGGCCCGAGCCCGAGCCCGACCACGACACGCCGACCAGCATCGGGCTCAACAGCGTGGCGGGGTCTCCGGTGGACGACGACGTGACCCGCATCGGCGCGGCCACCCCCGTGTCGGCGACCTCCGACCTGGATCTGTTCGACGACGACAATCACGCCGCCGGACTGTTGCCCCTCGGCGAGGCCCGGCGCCGCGCCGAGCCTCCCCGCCGCGACGGGCACGGTCACGGACCGGGCGACCCCCAGCGGCGTCGACAGCGGACGATCGCGGTCGTGGCCGGAGCGGCCATGCTCGTGATGGGCGCGGCCATCGCCCTGACTGTCGGACTGACCTCCGGCGGCTCGACCCCCGAGCCGAACGATGTCACCGCGCAGCAGACCACGCCACCGCCCATCGCGACCATCGCTTCCTCCCCCCCGGCCGTGACCTCACGATCCACCACGTCTGAGGTCGTCGCCCCGGACTCCCCGCGCTACACCTACCGCCCCCGGCCGTCGTCGTCTGCGACCCCAACGACGACGCCGACAACGGAGACGCCCACCCCGACCCCCCAGCCGAGCACCCGGGTTCAGACCTCCCCGCCACCGACCCAGACACCACCCGACCGGGTCACCCCCTCGCCGAGCCGGACGGCATCGGCCTCTCCGGGGGTCACGACGCCGCCCGTCGTTCCGACGACGGCACCGGCGCCGACCGAAACCACCACCCTCGTACCCTGACGACCCGGTCGAGGGACGGCTCGGGGAGCGGGCCGGCACCGAATGGCACCGGAACCCGGGGGTGGGGCGTCCCAGTGCGCCTGTGGCCGAGTTCACCCGGACGCGCCCGGCCCGAACATGCCCTCCACCAGGCCCGGCACTAGCATCTGGGTGAGATGCACCATCGTCTCGACGATGCGTCGGGGCGCCCTAGCGCCCCCAGACATGACCTTTCCGGCCCATCGGCTGGGCCGATCCGGAGGAGCTTTCATTGCCGAAGGCACCAGCGGGCACGCTGTACCGCGGTCGAGAGGGTATGTGGTCCTGGGTGGCCCACCGGATCACCGGTGTCCTGGTCTTCTTCTTCCTCTTCGCCCACGTGCTCGACACCGCTCTCGTCCGGGTCTCCCCCACGTTGTACAACGAGGTGATCGAGGTCTACAAGAACCCGGTCGTCAACCTGCTCGAGGTCGGCCTGGTCGCGGCGGTGCTGTACCACGCCCTCAACGGCATCCGGATCATGTTGATCGACTTCTGGGAGTCCGGCCCGAGGTACCAGAAGCAGATGCTGTACGTCGAGCTCGTCATCTTCGTCGTGCTGCTGGTTCCGGCCGCCTCCCGAATGCTGCTGCACACCTTCGAGACGCTGTTCGGGAGCACGACCTGATGACGGCAACCGCTCCCCCCGGTGGCCCGGCGGGCCCGCGCGCGCCGGAACTCGTCGCGCCCCGCGCCCCCGGGCTCTCCCGCCGGCGGAGGAAGCCGGGCAGCGCCAAGGCGCGCACCAACTTCGAGCTCTACGCCTGGGTGTTCATGCGGGTCAGCGGCCTGCTGTTGTTCTTTCTGGTGCTCGGTCACCTGTTCATCATGAACATCCTCGACGGCGGTGTGCAGCGGGTGAACTTCGGGTTCGTCGCCGGCCGCTGGGCGTCACCGTTCTGGCGCACCTGGGACCTGGTGATGCTGCTCCTGGCGGAGCTGCACGGCACCAACGGCCTGCGCACGATCATCAACGACTACGCCGGGCGGCCCCAGACCCGGTTCTGGCTGAAGACGCTGCTCTATACCTCGGCGTTCCTGGTCGTCGCCCTCGGCACCCTGGTCATCTTCACCTTCGATCCCGATATCTGAACGCGCCGGTGATCTCGTGACCCCAGCATCGGACGGATGGAGGTAGGCGTGCAGGTCCACAGGTACGACGCAGTCATCGTCGGTGCGGGCGGAGCCGGCATGCGTGCCGCCATCGAGGCGAGCACCCGCTGCCGGACCGCCGTGCTCACCAAGCTCTATCCCACCCGCTCGCACACCGGCGCGGCGCAGGGCGGCATGTGTGCCGCCCTGGCCAACGTCGAGGAGGACAACTGGGAGTGGCACACCTTCGACACGATCAAGGGCGGTGACTACCTGGTCGACCAGGACGCCGCGGAGATCATGGCGAAGGAGGCCATCGACGCTGTCCTCGACCTGGAGAAAATGGGGCTGCCGTTCAACCGGACACCCAAGGGTCGCATCGACCAGCGCCGGTTCGGCGGCCATACCCGCGACCACGGCAAGGCCCCGGTGCGCCGCTCCTGCTACGCGGCGGACCGCACCGGGCACATGATCCTGCAGACGCTGTACCAGCAGTGTGTCAAGCACGACATCGAGTTCTTCAACGAGTTCTACGTCCTCGACCTGCTGCTGCAGGAGGGCGCGGCGGCCGGGGTGGTCGCCTACGAGCTGAAGACCGGCGAGATCCACGTCTTCCAGGCCAAGTCGGTGGTGTTCGCCACCGGCGGTTTCGGCAAGGTCTTCAAGGTCACCTCCAACGCGCACACGCTGACCGGTGACGGAATGGGTCTGGCGTTCCGGCGGGGCATCCCGCTGGAGGACATGGAGTTCTTCCAGTTTCATCCGACCGGCATCTGGAAGATGGGGATTCTGCTCACCGAGGGTGCCCGCGGCGAGGGCGGAATCCTACGCAACAAGGACGGCGAACGCTTCATGGAGCGCTACGCCCCGACCATCAAGGACCTTGCGCCACGCGACATGGTGGCTCGCGCCATCTACACCGAGATCCGTGCCGGCCGCGGCTGCGGCCCGGACGCCGACCACGTCTACCTCGACCTCACCCACCTGGCGCCGGAGCAGCTCGACGCGAAGCTGCCCGACATCACCGAGTTCGCCCGGACCTATCTCGGCATCGAACCGTACAACGACCCGATCCCGATCCAGCCGACGGCGCACTACGCGATGGGCGGCATCCCGACCAACGTGGACGCGCAGGTGCTCGCGGACAACGACACGGTCATGCCCGGTCTGTACGCGGCCGGCGAGGTGGCGTGTGTGTCCGTGCATGGCGCGAACCGGTTGGGCACCAACTCGCTGCTCGACATCAACGTATTCGGCCGGCGGGCCGGCATCGCCGCCGCCGAGTACGCGAACGCGACCGCACGGCACGCCGACCTCCCGGAGAACCCGGCGTCGTTCGTCGAGGACCTGCTCGGACGCCTGCGCGCGGGCGCCGGAACCGAGAACGCGGCTGCGATCCGGCGCGAGCTGCAGGAGTCGATGGACGTCAACGCCTCGGTGTACCGGACGGAGGCGACGCTCAAGCAGGCGCTGAGCGACATCTCCGGCCTCAAGACGCGTTACCAACGGGTGGGCGTGTCCGACCGGGGGCGTCGCTACAACACCGAACTACTCGAAGCGGTGGAGCTCGGCTTCCTGCTGGACCTCGCCGAGGTCCTGGTCGTCGGGGCGCTGGCCCGCAACGAGTCCCGCGGGGGCCACTCCCGTGAGGACTACCCGAACCGGGACGACGTCAACTTCATGCGCCACACGATGGCCTACCGGTCGGGGCCGCTGGTGGCCGCCTCGCCGGAGGCGGAGATCCGCCTAGACTACAAGCCGGTTGTCATGACCCGCTACCAGCCGATGGAGCGCAAGTACTGATGACAGTCACCCTCAAGATCCGTCGCTACGACCCGGAGACGGTCGACGAGGCGCACTGGGAGAGCTACCAGGTGCCGTTCGATCCGAGCGACCGGCTGCTCGACGCGATCATGTGGGTCAAGTGGAACCTCGACGGGACGCTCGCCTTCCGCCGGTCCTGCGCGCACGGGGTGTGCGGCTCGGATGCGATGCGGGTCAACGGCGCCAACCGCCTCGCCTGCAAGGTGCTGGTGAAGGACCTCGGCTCGGAGATCACTATCGAGCCGATCAAAGGTCTGCCGGTGGAGAAGGACCTCATCGTCGACATGGAACCGTTCTTCGACGCGTTCCGGGCGGTGAAGCCCTACCTGATCACTGACGACCACGAGCCGACCCGCGAGCGGCTGCAGTCCGCCGAGGACCGGGCCCGCTTCGACGACACGACCAAGTGCATCATGTGCGCGGCGTGCACCACCGCGTGCCCGGTGTTCTGGACCGACGGCGACTACTTCGGCCCGCAGGCGATCGTCGCAGCCCACCGGTTCATCTTCGACAGCCGTGACTCCGGTACCGACGAACGCCTGGAGATCCTCAACGAACGCGAGGGGGTCTGGCGTTGCCGGACCACCTTCAACTGCACCGACGCCTGTCCACGCGGCATCCAGGTGACCAAGGCCATCCAGGAAGTCAAGCGGGCGCTGTTGTTCCGCCGCGTCTGAGCCTTCCTCCCAGCCGGTCATGCGGTGTCCACCGCGAGCGCGAACGGCAGCACCGACGGCGCTCCGGCCTGCCGGAGCAGTCGAGCGGTGACCGTCATCGTCCAGCCGGTGACGATCCGATCATCGACGAGCAGCACCGGACCGCCGAGATCGCCCAGGGCGGCGGCAAGGGCCGAGGAGACGGTGAACGCATTCCACAGGCCGGCGAGCCGGTGTGCGCTGTTGTGCACCTGCCCGGTGTGCGGCCCGTCGGCGACCCGGTCGAGCTGCCCCAGCAGCGGCAGGCGTCCGATGGTGGAAATGCGCTCGGCGAGGCTCGCGACGAGCCGGGGCCGGCTCCGGGACGCGATCGACACGACGGCCACCGGCCGCCGCTGCCATCCCCAACCGGCGAGCGTCGCGACCACCGCCTCGACGAGATCGCCGGGAAGCGGGCCGTCGAGGGCACCGGGCACAGCGGAGCCGGGCACAGCGAGGCTGGCAGGCGTGAACATCGGGCGCAGCCCGTTTCCCCAGCCCACATCGCTGAGTCGGGCGAGCGCCCGCCCGGGCTCGGCACCGGCCGACGCCGGGATACGCCCGGCCAGGTCGACCCCGAGCCGGCCCATCCCCATCGGCCACATCCGCCGCGGTTCGACCGGGACGCCCGCCCGGTACAGCTCATCCCGGGCCCGCGTCCGCGAGAACTCCGAGACCGCGGACGACCACGACCGACCGGTGCACCGGTCACACCGCCCGCAGGCCGCCGCGTGGGGATCGTCAAGCTGCCGGCGCAGGAACTCCATCCGGCAGCCGGTCGTCACGATGTAGTCAAGCATCGCCTGCTGTTCCCGAGACCGTGCCGCGGCGACACGCCGGTAACGCTCCTCGTCGTACGACCAGGGCTCACCGGTACTCGCCCAGCCGCCCCTGACCCGCCGGACCGCCCCGTCGGTGTCGAGAACCTTCAGCATCTGGTCAAGCCGGCTGGGGCCGAGGTCGACGGACGCGAGCAACGCCTGGGTCGACAGCGGCCGGTCGGCGGCCGCGAGCACTCCGAGCACCCGGCGGACGACGTGCTCCGGCGGAAAAGAGGTGTCCGCGAAGTAGCGCCAGATGTCCCGGTCCTCAGCCGCCGGGAGGAGCACGACCTCGGCCGTATCGAGCGCACGGCCGGCCCGGCCGATCTGCTGATAGTAGGAGATCGGCGACGACGGAGCCCCGACGTGGACGACGAAGCCGAGGTCCGGCTTGTCGAAGCCCATTCCGAGCGCGCTGGTGGCGATCAGTGCCTTGACCCGGTTCGCGAGCAGGTCCTCCTCGGCGGCGATGCGCTCGGCCGCCTCGGTGCCACCGTGATACGTGGTGACGGCATGACCCTGACCGCGCAGAAAGATGGTCAGCTCCTCCGCCGCCGCCTTCGTCAGCGTGTAGACGATCCCCGATCCGGGCAGCTCGCCGAGATGGTCGGCGAGCCAGCCGAACCGGTGCTCGGCCTGCGGCAGCGACACGATCGCGAGCCGCAGGCTCTCCCGATCGAGACTCCCGCGCAGCACCAACGTCCCGGCGGACGCTGGGCCGGCGGGAGCGGAGGTTCCGAGCTGCTCACTGACGTCCTCGACCACGCGGGTGTTGGCGGTGGCCGTCGTGGCCAGCACCGGGACCCCCGGACGCAGCCCGGCGACGAGGGTACGCAGCCGCCGGTAGTCGGGCCGGAAGTCGTGCCCCCAGTCGGAGATGCAGTGCGCCTCGTCGATGACGAGCAACCCGGTGGTAGCGGCGAGCTCGGGCAGGTAGTCGTCCCGGAAGGTCGGGTTGTTCAGCCGCTCCGGCCCGACGAGCAGCACGTCGAGCTCGCCCGACCGCAACGCCGCGTAGACCTCGTCCCACTCGGTCACATTGCCGGAGTGAATCTCGCCGGCGCGGATGCCCAGCCTCGCCGCGGCCGCCGCCTGGTTGCGGATGAGCGCGAGCAACGGGGAGACGATCACCGTCGGAGCAGCGCGTCCCGCTGCACCGCGGAGCAGTGCCGTGGCGAGGAAGTACACCGCCGACTTGCCCCAACCGGTGCGCTGGACGAGCAGCACCCGGCGCCGGTGGGTCACGAGCGCGTCGATGGCCTGCCACTGGTCCTCGCGCAATGCCGCGGCCGGCCCGGCAAGCGCCCGCAGCAGCTCCTCCGCGCGCTCCCGCAGCCCACCGGGCACCGGGTCCGCCGGGTCCGGAGCATGCGCGACCGGCGACGCCGGGCCGGAAGCCACCGGAAGCGCGGAGGTCGTCTCGTCTGCTGCCATGAGAGGTGTCTACCCGACGCCACCGACAAGATCGGATCGTCCCAGGTCACAGCCGCTTCCGCACCGGAGACGGCGTGGTGGGCCGCGGTCAGCAGCATCCCAGCGATCGACACCCGCGAACCCGGCCCCGCCTGGGCACGGTCACCACCGGGGTACGGCCGCGACGGCCCGAGGCGGAGCGACCGCGGCATGTTAGTACCAGTATTTGCGGGAGGTTGGTACTAGCCAGTGCGTGAAGTTGGTAGCCTTCAATCATAAATCGGCCCTACCTCCCACGGCTCGTCGACGGCCTGATCCGTGATCTTCTGCAGGAACTGCCGGCACTACTGGTCGTCAGGCCGCGGGCCACCGGCAAGACCACGACAGCGGCCCGGCATGCCCGCACAGTTATCCTTCTCGATCAACCACGCGAGGCTGTCCCGTTCACCGCGGATCCCGACGCCGCTCTCCGCGGACTTCCAGAACCGATTCTTCTGGACGAGTGGCAGATGGTTCCGACGGTGCTCGGCGCGATCAAACGTGCGGTCGATTCCGAGCCCCGGCCCGGCCGCTTCATCGTCGCCGGCTCCGTACGAACGGATCTCGAAGCCGACAACTGGCCCGGCACCGGCCGCCTGGTAAGAGTGCCTATGACCGGTCTCACCATACAAGAGATCATCGGCCGAGTCGACAGGACGACCTTCCTTGATCGAATCGCGACAAGCGGCGCGGATTTGCTGGTCGTGCCGTCAGGCGCACCAGACCTTCGCGGCTACGTCGAGATGGCCCTGCAAAGCGGATTCCCCGAAGCCGCACTGCACCTCTCGGACCGCACCCGCGGCTACTGGCTGGAAAGCTACCTGGATCAGCTTCTCACCCGTGACGTCGAAATTCTCCATGAGAACCGTGACCCGTATCGCCTACGACGATACTTCGAGGTCCTGGCTCTGAACTCCGCCGGTGTAGTGAACAGCAAGACGCTGTACGAAACCGCCGGAATCAACGCGAAGGATTTGCATTGAAATAACTTGATTATTCTATGTCGGGTCTACGGGAAGCTGTCTCTTATA
>NZ_CDWTNB010000033.1:0-29705 GCF_977947065.1 Frankia sp. CgJB1 | reverse complement strand
GTTATTTCAATGCAAATCCGTAGCCGTTGCGAGTCGAGAGCATCCTGCGTTGCCTCCGGCACGACGGAGGCAACATGCCGTGCCGGGGCCCGGTTCTCGAGGAGGAGCTGGACCTCGTATGCCGATAGCTTTCGGTCGCCGTCCGACATGCGGATGAAGGATGCGTCCCACGGGGCAAGCCGCGCCAGGTGGCAGGACGGTCCCGTGGAATCGGCGGTACATAGGCATAGAGAACCTTCGAGCCACCCATGTCCACGATGTCGACCAACGGTGCGACCGTTGGGTCCATAGCGCGACACAACGTGACGAAGCTATCCCGAATTGACTCCGGATCCACCAGTCCCGAGACCGCGAACGACGCCTTCTCGTCCACGCCGAGAAGGACCGTCCCGCCCTCACCGTTCGCGAATGCGCTGATCGTCTCGTGCAACGACTGGGGCATGCCGCCCCTGGCCTTCTTGATCTCGAACCGATAGTTGTCGTTGCCGAGCCGAGCCAGGTCACCGAGTGTACGGGCCACTGTCTCGCGGTCCATGACTCCCCATCAGGATGCCTTCGACGCATCAGGATGCCATCATGGTACCGCTCAGGCTAATTACCATGACCGACTACCATGAGCCCGACGCTGGACCCGGGTGGGCGTCGGCATGGCGGTGGGGGCATCGGAGTCTGATGACGGCCGTCCCTGCGGGGCATCACGGCTCGGGTGCGGAGCCTATGACCCCATCCCGCTCGTTCTTTCCGATACCCGCTGGTCCAACACCATCCCGATCAGGATCGCGAGCGGATCGTTGGTGAGCAGCTCGTCCGCTTCGGCGATCTGGCTCAGATGCAGGCCCATGGGCTTAAGGTAGTCCGGTCCGCCCGGGGTATCGACGCGGCAGCCGAACAGCCACGGGTGACGTCGTGGGCACCAGGCTCCGGCATCCACGCCTCGGTCTGACGGCGCACCCGTGGTGCCGAAGGTCATCAACCATCCGGAGCAGATCCTGATCGCGCGGACCGCGCGGACCAACGGGCCGTCGGCGACAGGCGTCAGCCGGCGGAGCCGCCCCCGACCACGTAGTTCCAGACCTCGCCTACTAAACGCTGGAGAGGCGTTTCCCTCATCTTGTCCCGGCGTTCGCGCGCCTACGGCTTGAGCATCTCGACGAGCCGGGAGAACCCGTCGGCTCCGTGCCCGGTGTCGACCGCCCGTCGCGCGACGGCGAGCGCCGCGTCGAGGACGGTCGTGTCGAGGTGGCGGGTGCTGGCGGCGTGGCGGACGTGGCTCATGCCCGCCGCCGCGGACAGCAGGTTCGACGTCCCGCCTGGATGCCGGCCCGAGTCGATGTATCCCGCGAACTCGTCGATGATCGGAGGCAGCAGCTCGCCGATGCCGCGGGCAAACGGCGCGAGCGCCGCGGCCGAGACGCCTTCGGCCTTGGCCAGCGCGAAGCCGTGAACGATGCCGCTCATCGCGGTCCAGAAAATGTCGAGCAATGCCATATCGAATGCCGCCGCGCGACCGTGGTCGGAGCCGAGGTGGACGGCTGTGCCTCCCAGCGCGTCGAGCGTCGGTCGGCAGGTGTCGTAGAGCGGCTCCGGCCCGCTGTAGAGGACGACGGCCGCCGGTCCGCCGATGGTCGGCGCCGGTGTCATGATCGAACCTTCGAGGTAGTCGACGCCGTGGTCCGCCGCCCAGTCCGCCATCGCCCGCGCCGCGTCCGGCAAGTCAGAGGTCAGGTTCACCACCGCTCGGCCTTTCACCGCCTCCGCCGCCGGGGCCAGGATGTCCCTCGCCGCGGTGTCGTCGATGACGCAGACCACGGTCAGCGGACTCGCCGTCACCGCGTCGGT
Source organism: Frankia sp. CgJB1 (assembly GCF_977947065.1). NCBI lineage: Bacteria > Bacillati > Actinomycetota > Actinomycetes > Frankiales > Frankiaceae > Frankia > Frankia sp. CgJB1. Next base: position 27,866 of record NZ_CDWTNB010000033.1, on the reverse strand, counting down.
CACTGTCGTTGCGAATGTGGCGCCGCGACCGACGAGCGTCTCGGCTCTCGCCGGGGTCCGGTTCCATACCGTGGTCGGATGTCCGTTGTCGAGAAAGGCGCTCGCCAGTGCCTGGCCCATCGGGCCAAGGCCGAGAACCGTCACTGGTGCACCGTTGAAACTGGATGCGTGTTCACTGGTCACGGGGGGGTTACGGTAAAGCCTCACACCGACGTGAGAGTCAACTGTGGAGTGCCGGAGGTCACATGCGTATCGGTGAGCTAGCTCGGCGGACCGGCAGCAGCGAGCGCGCGTTGCGCTACTACGAGGAACAGAGTCTGCTGCGGCCGGCCAGGCGGCCCAGCGGCTACCGGGAGTACCACGAGAACGATGTTGAGGCCGTCCGCCGGATTCGCACGCTGCTCGCGGCCGGCCTACCGACGGCGGTCATAGCCGAGGTGCTGCCCTGCGTGGTCGACAGCGGCGAGGGTCTGGCTCCGGGCTGTCCCGAGATGCTGCCGTCGCTGTGGCGCGAACACGATCGGATCAGCGCCGCGATCGCCGAGCTGGCGACCGCCAGGGCGTTGCTCGAAGACGTCATCACCGCCACCCCGCCGACGGACGCGGACCCGGCCGGATGCCAGTCGGTGACCTCGGCCGGTGTCGAGGGCGGCACCGGGTCCGTCGCGGCCTAGATCGTCCCGACGCTGGCTGGAAGTGCGTTCGTTCTTTCCGGAACCCGCTGGTCCAGCACCATCCCGATCAGCAGCGCCAACGGATCGTTCGTCAGCAGTTCGTCCGCCGCCGGGATCTGGCTCAGGTGCAGTCCGACGACATCACCGTAGCCGACCGCGGCGCGGCGGCCACCGGAGCCAGGTGAGTAGCGAGAAGGCGGGCGTCTCAGCCGCGGCCTTTCCTGCTCCTGGATCCGTTGGCCCGTGCGCGGCGGCGGGCGACGTCCCGCCGAGACGGCATACGTCCGCCCACCGACGGCCTCGGGCGCGCCGGAGCATCCTCGGGCCGCGAGGCCGGCTCGGCCGCCTGCCGGGCGGGCTGGACGACCGCGTCCGGCCGATGCCTGGCAATGGTCGCCAGGCCGACCAGCGCCGCGGACCGCCCGGGCGAAACGTCACGCAGCATTCCCACCAGCGCCGCGCCTCCGCCCGGCCACCCCGCGGCCTCCTCGTCGAAGGCCGCGAGCATCGCGCGCTCCAGCGGGTCGTCCCCCGCGCCGAGCCGCCCGTCGGCCTCGGACGGCCCGTCGGGGCCGGACGGCATCTCGTCGGCCAACAGTGTCGACCAGAACGCGGTCAGCTGGAGGCTGACAAGCCGATCACTCAGCAGGACCGCGCGGGCACGAGGCGGTGGCTCCACCTCACCCTGGCCTCCCCTCGACCGCCACGCCGCCAGCGCATAGGCGCCGATCGTGGGGTCCGCGACGGCCTCCCGCAACGCCGCCAGCAGATGCTCCTCGGCGCCGGGGCCGGGCAGCGGCGACGGGAGCGCGTCGTCCGGCGCCGCCTGGTAAGGCATGCCGGGGGCGAGCCGCTGCCGCGCCCACCTGTTGGTGTCGACCCCCAGCAGCTCGAAGACGGTCTGGTGCTGCCCGGGGCTCGCCGCGCACGCCGCGAACAGGTCAAGCCAGCGACGCTCAAGATCCCCCGCACCGGCCCACAGCAGCAGGCCGGCCACCCGTGCCCAGGCCGGCCAGGTCCCGAGCCATCGGGCCATCACCGCCGGCTCGGCGGCGGCTACCTCGCTCAACGTCGGAACGTCCCAGCCGGCCTGACTCGCGAGACTGCCCATCACCCGCTCGCCGAGCCTAGACAGCATGATCGTGTCCCCGGCCCGGCAGACGAGGCCCAGCCCCGCCATCCGGTCGGCGACAAGCGCCGTCAGCCGCGCCTGCCGTGCGAGCTCGACGCGCTCGTCGGCGTCGAGCGGCTCGTCCAGGCCGATCAGGCGGTCCAGCTCGTCGTCCTCCGGCAGCGCGTACGCGCCCGGGTCAAGCGGGTCCCACGCCCACATGCTCATGGCCGGTGCCGCGCCCGGGTCCTCCGGGCCCGCGGGCGGTACCGGAAGGACCGGCTCCCGCGCACGCCGGATGACCCAGTCCAGGCCGATAGCCGCCAGACGTGCGACGGAGGCCGTCCCCTGCTGGCCGAACAGCTCGAACAGGACCGGGACGTCGCCGTCGACGACCCGCTCGTCGCCCTCGTCCGAGGCGAACTCGTCGGGTTCAAGGAACGGACCGTCGTCCTCGTCCGACGCGAGGAACGGGTCGTCGTCCTCGCCCAGCCCAGGCGTGTCCGGCTCACGCTCGCCCCGCTCGCCCCGCTCAGCGCCTTCGGCCGGCTGGCGGACGCCCTGGTCGCCGGCCTGCCTGTGACCGTCCCCGGTCAGGTCGGCGGCCATCGTGCGCACGGCCGCGTAGCTCGTCACCGCGAGGTTCAACAGGTCGTCGGCGTCGCCCTCCCGCCATATGGACCACGCCTCGCCCGCGGCCACCCGGCCGTCCTGGACGCGAAGCATCGAGACGGTCCAGGCGAACCGCGCGACGCGCTCCATCACCGACTCCGGCAGACCCAACTGGGCAGCCGTGTCCCCGAGGTGGCGGCCAAGCTCCGCCTCGCCGACTCCGCCCCGCCTGTCCACCCAGCGGGCGAGGCCCGCCGCGGCCGAGAGCAGGGGAGCCGAGCGGACGAGCGCCGCGGTATCCGCTGTATCCGCGGTGTCGCCACCGTTGCGCCTGGAACAGGCACGCGTGGCGCCAGCGGCGCCAGGTCGAGGACCGGCGGCAGGCACCCGCCGTAGTCTTCCCGACGGTCGCTCAGCTCCGCCACGATCGGGCCAACCAGGATGTCCTCCGACGGCGCAAGATCGCGGAACTCCTCCCGCAGGGCCTTGCTAAGCCCCGCCGCCGTGACACCATCGATCACGCGGTCCACCCAGGCCTCGATCCGCGCCAACGCGGACTCGTCTGTGCCGTCCTCCTGATAGAGGTACGGCAGGTAGAAGGCTCTGACGCCAAGCTCCACGCCGGACCGCACGGTTTCGGAGAGCTGGCCGACGACTGCCGCGCGCGTGCCGCGTGGACGCCGCCCTCGTCGGCTCGGTCTCGTCGGCTCGGTCTCGTCGGGAGCGGTCGTCACGGCGAGAAAGGCGGCCTTCCGGTCCGCCAGGGGACGCCCGCGGTAACGCGCGAGCCAGACGCGTACGGCGGACTCGTCGGTGACCTCAACGCCTTCGTCACGCATGAGCCGGGCGTAGAAACGCTCCCAGGTCGTCCGTTCCGGCGCGAAGAGCGCCTCTTCGTAGTCCGCGGTGGCCTCGTCGACAGCCGCGTGGAGCTTCGCCAGTTTCTTCGCGCTCAGCAGGCGAGCCGCGTGCTGCTCGTCCGCCAGAGCCTTCAGCACGCGAGCGCAGACTTCCAGGTCGTCCCGGGCCGGCACCGCGAGCGTCGCGAGGCTCCCGGTCAGGATCTCCCTGGCCAGCGCCGCGGTGATCTCCGGCAGCCCGGCCCGCACCCGCGAGTCCCTGTGCAGCAGGACGACCGCGACCGTCGTGACGGCCGGCCCGGCCGGCAGGGCCTGGCCCCGAGCCTCGGCCGAGCGAAGGAGACGGTCGACACCGACGCCGAGCACCTCGTCAAGCTCTGTCACCTCGTCATGTCCGGTCATGGCCCAGAGGTCTACCAGAGTTGGGTGAATCAGCCGCCGAGCGGTCGCAGCGGCCAGGCAACGAGAAGACACGGGGTGCCGGGTGCTCCGGTGGCCACCCCTCCGCCAGCGGCGCGGCCTGTCCGAGGGCCCCGCCTCGGCGAACGGTGCCGCGCCGTCCACATCCGCTCGTCCTTTCCGAAACCCGCTGGTCGATTTTCGCCCGCGGCGCCACCCACCCAGTGGGTCACGGACCGAGAAGTGCCAGCGGGACCACGGCGACGTCATCACGTCGGCGGTAGGCATGTTCACCCGCATAGATCACGAGGGCGTCGATCAGGTCTTCTCCGATGCGGTCTCGTAGCCAGTTCAGGTGCCTGACGTCGGAGTCCTCGACCCGGTCCGCCAGTTTTACCTCAACCGCCAGCACGCGGCCGTCCGAGTGCTCGACTATCAGGTCGACCTCGTGGTCGTTGTTCTGGGTGCGCAGGTGACCTACCCGGGCCTCGGCGGCCTCGGCGTAGGTATGCAGGCTGAGCGCGGCGAGATGCTCGAACAGAGCCCCCAGAATCGTGCCTGCCGACAGGACGGTGCTGCCCTGCTCGGCCCGCAGCAGCGCGGAGTCGTCAAGTCCGAGCAGCCGCGCGGCCAGCGCCGGGTCCGCCAGATGGTGCTTGGGGGACCGACCGAGCCGCTCAAGATGGTTTCGGGTAGGAATCCACGGCGGTACCGCGTCGAGCAACCACAGCGACGACAGGGCGTCACGATAGGCGAGAGTGGTCTCCTTGGCCGGCTTGTTACCCAGGCCGGGAGTCGCCGCATCCAGGATTTTCGAGTAGGCCGTCGTCGTCGACGTGGCTGCGGCATAGGCGGCGAGCCAGGCGCGCAGCACCGTCGGCCGCCGGATCGGGTAGCCCTGCTCGGGGAACTCCCGTTGAACGACGTTGTCCAGGTACGCATCCAGCTCGGCTCGACGCGCCCGCGGTGGCAGGCCGCGGAGGGCGGGAAAGCCTGATGCAGTGATCTCCTCGACGTAGTCCGTCAGCCGAAGCGAGGTGGCACCACCGATATCGCTGTTCCCGTGGAGAAGCGCGGCGAGGCTCACCGTCGGCCTGTCGACGTCTCGCTCGGCCATGCTCAGCGGACGCATCCGCAACGGCACGATCCGCCCCGCGCCCGAGTGGACCACTGCCCCCCGCGGTGCGGAACTGCCCGCGATGATGAAGTGACCGGCAGGCGAGCCGGCGTCGACCGCGCGCCGCACGTGGTCCCACACCTCGGGAAGGCGCTGCCACTCGTCGACCAGGACCGGCCCCGGCAGCCGGGTCAGGACGGTCGGATCGGCGGCCATGATCTCACGCTGGCCGGGAAGGCTGAGATCGATGATCGACTCTGCGCGCCGCATCGCAGTCGCGGTCTTGCCCACCGCCTTCGGCCCGTGGATCGACAGGGCGCGAAGATGCGACTGAAGTGCGTCCAGTGTGTCGTCGAGGACACGACGCCGATAGTCGACCACATCTCTACTCTACTATAAGCAGGTACTCTACTCTTCCGACAGCAGGCTCACAGATCTGCCGATCCGACCTCGCAGGCAGCCCGCGACGGAGGGCAGCAGGGGGCACAAACGCGGTGCCGCGGACCAAAGCCTGGCGCTACTTGTCAGATGGGTGCGGACCGTCCCGTCCCACTCCACCTTTCCGAGACTGGCTGGTCCAGCACCATCCCGTTCCTGGGTCACCGAAGTTCAACCGGGCAGGACTGCCGCTGCCCCGGCCGAAGTCCCGGTACGCCTGCCGGGCGAGAACCGCGTGCTCCTCGGTCACCACGACCACGTCTATACCTGCCACTCGCACCAGTTCATCGAACCGACGGCTCGCGACCGGGTCGCGCGCCGCGTCGACCACCACCGCGGCCGCTATCTGACGACCCAGGGCAACGATGCGGGCCACTCGCCGCTCACCTTCGTCGCGGTCGGCGCGCATCCGCTCCGGGCGTTCCCGGACAGCGACGAGCACGGCCGTCGTGACGGCGCTCAGCTGAGACTCCAGCGCTCGGGATGCAACCGGCGATGTCGAGAACCCGCGACTGGCTCCGTCCCTGCGGTGAACGCGACCAAAATGGGTCGCACCAGCACCGAGGAGAAACACGATGGCTAAGTACTTGCTGCTCAAGCACTACCGCGGCGCGCCGGCTTCGGTCAACGACGTGCCCATGGACCAGTGGACGCCGGAGGAGATCGCGGCGCACGTGCAGTATATGAACGACTTCGCGGCCCGGCTCGAGGGGACCGGCGAGTTCGTTGACAGTCAGGCGCTTGCCCCCGAGGGGACGTTCGTCCGGTACGACGGTGAGGGGCGCCCGCCGGTCACCGACGGCCCATTCGCCGAGACCAAGGACCTCATCGCCGGCTGGATGGTGATCGACGTCGACAGCTACGAGCGCGCCATCGAGCTGGCCGGGGACCTGTCGGCCGCCCCTGGGGCGGGCGGGAAGCCGATCCACGAGTGGCTCGAGGTGCGCCCGTTCCTGGCCTCGCCGCCCACCATCACGGAGTGACCTCTCAGCTAAACGAGGCCCTGCTCCGGAGCCTCACGCCGAGCGTGCTCGGGATCCTCGTCCGCCGCGGAGCCGACTTCGCGGCGGCCGAGGACGCCTTGCAGGACGCGCTGGTCGAAGCGGTCCGCGTCTGGCCGGCCGACCCGCCGCGGGACCCGAAGGGCTGGCTGGTCACCGTGGCCTGGCGCCGGTTCCTCGACGCGACCCGGGCGGACGCCGCCCGCTGCCGGCGTGAGGACCTCGTCGACGAGGAGCCGGCGCCCGGGCCCGCGCCCGCGGTGGACGACACGCTCCAGCTCTACTTCCTGTGCGCCCACCCGTCGCTGACGCCGCCGTCCGCGATCGCGCTCACGCTGCGCGCCGTCGGCGGGCTGACCACCCGCCAGATCGCCCAGACCTACCTGGTGCCCGAGGCGACCATGGCGCAGCGCATCAGCCGTGCCAAGCGCACCATCTCCGGCGTGCGGTTCGACCAGCCCGGCGACGTCGCCACCGTGCTGCGCGTCCTCTACTTGGTCTTCAACGAGGGCTACTCCGGCGACGTCGACCTCGCCGCCGAGTCCATCCGGCTCACCCGGTAGCTCGCGGCCGCGGTCGACCACCCCGAAGTGGCGGGGCTGCTCGCCCTCATGCTGCTCCACCACGCCCGGCGCGCCACCCGGACCGCGCCCGACGGCAGCCTGGTGCCGCTCGCCGAGCAGGACCGCGGCCGGTGGGACACTGAGTCGATCGCCGAGGGCGTCGAAATCCTGCAGGCGGCCCTCGCCCGCGACCGGCTGGGCGAGTTCCAGGCCCAGGCCGCCATCGCGGCACTCCACGCTGACGCGCCCACCGCCGAGGAGACTGACTGGGTGCAGATCGTCGAGTGGTACGACGAGCCCGCGAGCCTGACCGACAGCCCGGTCGTCCGGCTCAACCGCGCAGTGGCTGTCGGCGAGGCCGACGGCCCGCGCGCCGGGCTGGCGGCGCTCGCGGCGCTGGACGACTCGCTGCCCCGCCACGCCGCGGTGGCGGCGTACCTCCACGAGCGCGACGGCGACCTGGCGACGGCGGCACGGCTGTACGCCGAGGCGGCCCACAAGGCACCCAACCTCGCCGAGCGCGATTACCTGACGCGCCAGGCCTCCCGGCTCAACGCCCGCCGGTGCCGCTGACGGATCGCGCTCGGATTTAGGTCACGCATTGCATCCTGAGCGGCAGCAAGCGTCCCCACCGCCGCCTGCCGAGCATCCGCCCGAGCAGACCACCAGCGGACACCGGCGGACGCAGCTCTAAACGGGCGACGGGTTCAGCCGGGCGAAACCCTCCTGTCGTTGGTACGGAAAGTACGGGTAGGGAGCGGTGCGGGCACTGGCCTCGTCCAACCGTGCTATCTGTCCCGTGCTCAGCGACCAGCCGACCGCCCCGAGGTTTTGCCGGAGTTGTGTCTCGTCGCGCGCGCCGATAATGACGGAGGACACCGTGGGCCGCTGGAGCAGCCAGTTCAGCGCGATCTGCGGCACGGCCCGACCAGTCTCCGCGGCGATCTCGTCGAGTGCGTCGACCACGGCGAACAGATATTCGTCGTCCACAGGCGGGCCGTAGTCCGCGGTGGCGGGTAGCCGGCTGCGCGCGGGCAGGGGCTGGCCGCGACGAACTCGACCGGTCAGCCGACCGCGCCGCGAAGGCCGCGGATCCGGCCCGCGGTGGCCATCTCGGTGACGCGCGCCCGGGCTTCCACCTCGCCGATCTTCAGAGTGCCTGCCGCCGATTGCGGCACGCAGCTCGCGGCGCCGACGGGGGCCCGGGCGAAGGGCCGCCAGGACGACGGGGTCCCAGGTATGGGCGAACAGATCGGTCGCCGCCCGGAGGCGACAATCCGCGATCAGTTCCTCGCAGTGGCGTCCATGCTCGCTCATCCGCGCCATCATCGCAGGTTCGGCACGCACCGATTCCAGGCCCCAGGGTAGATCGTCAGCTCCAAAGCAGCGCTGTACATGTAGTAACTATAGAGCGTATGACAGCGGCGGCAGATGACGGACGGCTCCGGATGGGTATGCGCGAGCTCTCCCAGCGGACCGCCCGCGTGCTCGCGCTGGTCCGCGCGGGTGAGACGGTCGAGGTGACCGACCGGGGCAGGACCGTCGCGAGGATCGTCCCGGCGGCGGACGACCGCTATGAGCAGCTTGTCGCCGCCGGTCTGATCCGCCAGGCCACCCGTCCGTTCAACCTCGCGCACCTGCCGGAGCCGGCGGCAAACCCGACCGGCCGCTCCACCGACGCATGGCTCGCCGACCTGCGCGGCGAAGGCTGATGCCGAGTCGGATCTATCTCGACACATCCGCCCTGGCCAAGGTGTTCATCGCCGAGAAGGAGTCGGGTGACCTTCGTCAGTGGCTCGCCGAGCAGAAGAAGCCACTGCGTCTCGTCTCCTCGGCCCTGCTCGCCGTCGAACTGACCCGGCTGCTCAGCCTGGTGAACCCGGCCCTGCTCGGCCCGGCGGAGTCCTTCCTGTCGACCGATGTGGATCTTGTATAGATCGCTCCACCGCTGCTCGCCGACGCGGCCCGCGTTCCACCGCCCCGGCTGCGCACCCTCGACGCGATCCACCTGGCGACAGCACTCGAACTCAAGGACTCCCTGGACGTCGTCCTCAGCTACAACAAGCTCCTCGCCGAAGCCGCTGACGCATCCGGTCTGCCGGCCGTGTCACCCGGCGCCGGCCGCTAGATCGTTCGAGCGGCGGCCGGCAGCGCGTTCGTTCTTCCCGAAACCCGCTGGTCCAGCACCATCCCGATCAGCAGCGCCAACGGGGCGTTGGTCAGCAGCTCGCCAGCCTCGTCGATCTGGCTCAGGTGCAGGCTCATGCCATCACCCGTAGCGCCGACTGAGAGCGCACGACGCAGCGCGGCCCACGAGAATCATGCCACCGAACACCGGGCCAGCCCCGTCGGCGACATCGGCCACCCCTCTGTTTCCAGACCAACACTGTGGTCCGCTGTCCGGGGCTGCGAAGGGCGGCCATGACGGCGGGAGCAGAATTGACTCATGAGCCCAACCAGCCGTGGTCGCAAGATGGCTGGGCCCGCAGGACGCCAGCGAGTTCGACCCGGTCGAGTTCGACGCCGAAGACGTGAACAAGGCGCTGTCCACCATCCGATAACACCTCGGTCGGCAGGTTGACGTATCCCCCGGCACCAGCAACGTCGCGGCGTCTCCGACCCACGTGACGCACAGACGCCTGGACGACACCTCGTTGCCAGACCCATACCGCCGGTGGATTCTTGGTCACCTCACCACCCTCACCACACCGCCTGGCATTCGGGGGAACTACATGCCACCGGACCCGACAGGCGTCACTCATCCCGCCTTTCTCGCCAACTATCTTGCTAGCCTTCCCCGGCCGGAACACGTACATGGCGACCCGGCCCGCAGTATCCGCGAGGACGACTTCGACGGTCACCACGTCGTCATCACGACCACCTACGAGATCACCGTCGACGGCCGGCCATTGAACGTCCACATTGGGGTTTCCAACGACGGCACGGCATACTGCCACGGCCTGCCCAACTATCAGATCCCCTCGGTCGTCGACCTGGTACGCCTGATCATCACCGCCTTCCCCGAGGAGTTCTCCCCCGGAGCCTCGGGCGACGACCACGGCCCGCACGGCGGTCCGGGCGAGCACCATCACCATGACGCCCACGGCGAGCTCCCGGAAGGGGCATGACATGGCGGTCGTCCGGCGCGACATCCTTCTCGACCACGACGCGAGAAAGGCCTACATTCGCGGAATCAAGCTCCTCAAACACGAACCTACGACGCTGCGCACGAATCAGTTCGGCCTCCCCGGTCCGAGCCGACCGGTACGGACCTACGACCTGTTCGTCATCTGGCATGTCATCGCGATGAACACCCCCGTCCCCCCGGGAGGGTCACCGAGCAACCGCAACGCCGCGCACGCCGGCCCCGTCTTCCTGCCCTGGCACCGAGTCATGCTTGGCTGGCTGGAAGTGCACCTCCAGCGCGTTCTCGGCGACCCGAACTTCGGGCTGCCGTACTGGGACTGGGCGCGCGACGGGACACCCTCCGCTCCCGGCACGGCACCGAACCCCGCTGCTTCGGCGCTGTGGCGGAACACCCCGGACGGTTTCGGGGGCCAGGGCACCCCGATCCCCGGCGGTGCGTTCTTCTTCGACCCCGCCGACCCGACCAGCTTCCGGGTACGGATCTCCACCAGCAGCAGCGGCGCGCTCCAGCAGGTTACCGAACGCGGCGTGCGGCGGAGATTCGGCAGCGCCACGTTCGGATCGTCGATCCTGCCGAGCAACGCCGACCTCACCGCAGCCTTCGACACCGTCGCCGATCCGACACTCGCGAGCTACGACGAGGCTCCCTTCAACGTGAGTTTGCGGGGGTTCCGCAACCGTCTCGAAGGCTTCATCGGCACCGGACTGCACAACCAGGTCCACCGCTGGGTCGGCGGGGGCAGGGACATGTCACTGGCGTCGTCCCCCAACGACCCGGTCTTCTTCGTGCACCACTGCAACGTCGACCGCGTCTGGGAGGGTTGGATGCGGCGTCACGGCCGCGTGTACCAGCCGGACATGACCGCCCCGGCAAGCCTCCTCGGCCATCGGATCGACGACCCGCTGGTCTCCCCGTTCGCCCCGTCGAGCACGTCGAGCACGCCGGCGACCCCCCGCAGCGTGCTCGACATGACCGGCACCTACACCTACGACGTCCTGCCCTGAAACATCTCCTGTTGACCGACGAACAGGTCCCGTTGACCGACAAGCAGGTCCCGGAGATTCACCGAGGACGGCTTCGGTCCATCTGCATCCATTGCATCCGGCTGCCCGCGGCCTTTCCGCGGGCAGCCGCGGACGAGGGCTGGGCCTACCCGACTGACGGCGGCTGTCCGGATGCCGCGCCCACCGCGGACACGGGAGCCGCGGCCGGCCTGGTCGCGATGACGACGGTGGCGTTCAGGTCGGCGGAACCGGCGACCGTGGGGATCAGGCCGGCCTGGGCGGTGGCTTCGACGATCGACGCTGCCTGCCGCTCGCCGGTCTCGACCAGCAGGTGACCGCCCGGGGCCAGCCACCGCGGCGCCTCGGCGGCCACCCGCCGCAGAACATCGAGCCCGTCCGCCCCGCCGTCGAGCGCCACCCGCGGCTCGTACTCGCGAGCCTCCAGCGGCATCAGCTCAATCGCGTCGGTGGGTACATAGGGGGCGTTCGCGGCCAGCAGGTCCACGTGGCCCCGTAGGACGGCTGGCAGCGGCTCGTAAAGATCACCCTCGTAGACCCGGCCACCGGCGGAGGCGAGGTTGCGGCGGGCGCACCGCACCGCGGCCGGTTCGACGTCGGCGGCGTGCACCTCGATCCCGGGCAAGGCCGCCACCAGCGCGACCCCCACCGCCCCCGAGCCACAGCACAGATCGACGACGGTGACCGGCCGGGACCGGTCGGCGACCCGTTCGACCGCCTGATCGACGAGGAACTCCGTGCGGCGGCGGGGCACGAAGACCCCGGGGTCCACGGCTATCCGCAGGCCATGGAACTCCGCCCAGCCGAGCACGTGTTCCAAGGGCAGGCCGGCGACGCGCCGCTGCACCATCGCGGCGAGTTCGCCCGGGGTCCGGGCCGCATCGACGAGCAGCCGCGCCTCGTCCTCGGCGAAGACGCAGCCGGCAGCCGGCAGCCCGCAGCCTCGTGACGACGACGGACCGCGGCAGGGGCGAAGATGGTGAGGAAGACGGGCGAGAAGAGGGGAGAAAGGAAGCAGAAGGGCCGGATGTCGACACGGGAAGCCTTTCGGGATGCCGAAGGGCACCCTCCCGATCGCCTACTTCGAGCGAACCGCGCGACCGCGGGAGGAGAGCACCCACCCTGACACAGCGGAAATGGGTCTCACCTCCTCAAGACGATCGCCTGTGGCAACGGCCATCCTACCCGAGCTATCTGATCCGGATCGCCGCGGGCCGTCACCCCGGCGAACGGAAGATCCGCTCACCGCCCTCCCGGCGGGCCTCACCTCGATCGTCCGTGCACTCACGTTCATGCGCTCCATGCCCTCTCCACGCCCTGCGGTCACCGCTGGCTGGTCGGTCGCGGCTGACCGGTAGCGTTGACTGGTCAGGCTTTCCGGGAGAGAGCGGCAATACAAATGCGTACGTTCTACGAGATCGAGCAGCAGGAAGAGTTCAAGGCCGGGCAGGAGCTGCTGGTCCACCGGTGCGAGACATGGGCGCGGGCGCGAGGATTGCCAGCTAATCCGCTGGTCCTGGAGGCCGCGCTGGATTCGCGGCAGCTGAGCACCGACGGTCGGCTGGAATTGTGGACACCTGCTCATGTGCGTCGGTTCCTCCTAGAATGGATCCCCCGGTATGTGGCGGCTGATCCCGAGGAGCTGGCGGACGCCCCGCCGTCCCTGCGGACGCTGCTCAGGTTCATGGCGGAGTCCGGGCTCCGGGACCCGCGGGGCGCTTCGGTGGAGGAAAACGAAGCGGCGATCGTGCGGACCGCGGCGGAGTTCCCGGCCGCACTGGCAGACCCGGATCGTCGGGGGATTCCGAAATTCTGGGATATGACGGTCCGCGACACCGTGGTAGAGATCATCCCTCCGGCCGTGCCCGAGCACTTCAAGCACGTTTTGGCGGGCTTGGCCGGCCCTGACGACGACCTGCTGGACCAGCTGATGAGCGGGCAGTTCGCCTACCCGGGTCCGGTACCCGAACGGACCATCGCCCAGCTCCCGGTCAGTCTGCCGCCGGCGGAGGAACTCGCGGAGGCGGCCGGGCGCAGCCGGGTCGTGGGGCAGCTTCGCGCGTTCGTCGCCTGGGTCGGCACGGATGGTCGGCCGTTGACAGCCGCCGGAAATCTCAGGCCGGCCGACGCGCGTGAGCTTGTCGACCTTCTCGATACCGGCGAGCAGGGCCTGCGGGTACGCAGCACCGCCGAGCTGCCCCACCTCAACCTGATCTTTACCTGGGCGAAGAAGACCCGCCTGGTGCGGGTCAGCCGGACGAAGCTGGTGGCGGTGGCCAAGGCGCGGCCGCTACTCAAGGACGCCGAGGCACTGTGGCAGCGGGCATTCGAGACGTTCTTCGAGCTGCGGGACGTGGTGTGTCTGCCGATCTGGACGGGCAGTGGCACCTCCCTGCTGTACGACGTATACGCCGAGGCGGTCCCGGACATGCTCAACACGATCTACAGCCTGCCGGATCCGATGCCGATGGCGTGCCTGGAGCCGATGGCGTGCCTGGAGGAGGCGGTGTGGCAGTCGTGCCGGCAGCAGTTCCGCGTCGACGCCGGAAGCCCCCTGCAGCAGGGCGGTTGGCGAACACACCTCGGGAGAGACATTAAACGTGTGTTCGATGTGCTGGCCGCGCTGGGCGCCGTGGAGAGGACGCGCGGGCTCGCGGACGAGAAGTTCATCGCCACTCTCGCGGACGACGTCGAGACGCCATTCGCGGTGGAGCGATCGATTTCCGGCCCGGCGGCGGCCCGCCTGCGCGCGGAGCTCGCCCAGCCCACCGAGTTGGTGGCGCTGACCGCGCTGGGCACCCGGGCCATGCGTGGGCGGCTGCTCGCCGAGGGACGGGAGGCCGGCCTCGTCGGCGACCTGGCAACCGCACAGCCCGCCGAACTGCTGGGTGTGATCGCTGAGCACTACACCCGGGAGACGGGTAACGCGGAGATCACCAACTGGCTGGCCGGGCACGGCGGTGACGTCGAGCCGCTGCTGGACGCGGTGCGGGTCTGCCCGTTTCGGACCAGGGCTGCGGCGATGCTGAACGTGCTCACCTCGGCGGTGCCGGCCGGGGCGGAACTCCTGGACGGGCTGCGCGACGACCCGGTACTGGCCCCGCTCGCGGTGACGGCCCTGCTCGACCGGGGCGCCCTGCAGCCGGAGGACCTCACCGATCGGGAGCAGGCACTGGTCATGACCGAAGGGTTCCTGCAACTGCTGGAGATGGGCGGGCCTGAGGTCGTCCGCGAACAGATCGGGGAGATGGCCGGCGACCTGGCCGGCCTGGACTTCGCGGAGCTGCTCGCCATAATGCGCGGCTGCGGACATCCCGGTGCGCCGACGTTGCGGGACTTCCAGGCCCTCGTGGTAGATCCGGGGTAGCCGGAGGTCGCGAGAGCGAAGGTGAACAGGTCAGTCGGGCTGCGACGGACCGGGCAGGACGATACGGAACGCCGCCCCGCCGCCCGGGGTCGGGCGGTATTCGACCCGCCCGCCGTGGCGGCGGCGACGGAGACGTACATCGCGGTCCACAGCAGCCGGTTGACCGGGTGACGGACGAAGTCCTCACCGGTCTCCGTCTGGACCAGGTGGGGAGACCATCGGGCCGGGTGCCGCGCCAACCCGCAGGCGGGAGTCACCAACAGCTACGAGTGGACCGGCTCAGGACGCCCGGGCGTGCTTACGAGCGGTAGCGGCATGTCGCAGGTCGCCACGCCCGCAGTATCCGTACTCGACCCGTCGCCGCCACACGGTCAGCCGGCAGTGGTCCGCCTCAATCGTCCAAGTACGGCGTTCGACCCGATCCTCGATCTGCACGGGCCGCGAGGTCACCGGCTCGTTCGCGCGCAGATGAGCCCAGTTGTGCGCCGCCTCCCATTCCGGGAAGGTGGCTACCAGTTCGCCATCGCCGTCGTAAACCTGGAATTGGCGAGTCTTCATTGTCGCGCCTTTCGGTGATTGTCCGATAATGATGAGCGTGGATCTGCCCGCCGGAGCCGCCGCGGAAGAAATCCCCCCCCCCCCGCACAGCCGCACGACGGAGAGCCGCGCGACGGGGACAGCGCGGCGGACAACGGCGAGATGGCCGGCTCCGGGCGAGGATCGTCATCCACTCACCCGGAACCGGCGGCTGGCGGTTGACGCCTGACGGCGTCGACACCTGCGGGACCGGCGACGCGGCCGCCGGGCATGGAGGCACCACAGGTGCGGGGCACCGTGTCTCGGCGCGGTCTCCCTACCGACATCCCGGACCCTGCGCGATGACCATCGACGTCTCCCCGCAACCAGCCCTACCCCAAACTCTCACCTTGAGGTGCATCATCGCTACTCAAGGTAATCATGACCCCTGCACGCCTCTTCTGCAAGAGATTCTGTAAGAGTTTCGCTACCCAACGATGCGCGCCCTGGGTGAGGAGTGGCGAACAAGTGGCAGGATGCATCCATCACCCCGAAGAGCCCGAAGGACGAGCGATGGCCACGAGCGGCGGTCCGACCGTGCGGCGAAGGCGCCTGGGCGCCGAGTTACGACGACTCCGCGAGGGGGCGGGCATCTCCGTCGACGAGGTCTGCCAGCTGCTGCGCTGTTCGGTTTCCAAGGTCAGTCGGATGGAGAACGGCCGCGTGCCGGTCCGCACCCGGGACGTGTCCGACCTGCTGGGTCTCTACGGCGTGACCGACGACGAACGCCGGGACGCGTTGCTGGCCCTGGCCCGCGAGTCCCGGCGCCACGGCTGGTGGCATACCTACCACGACGTGGTCCCCGCCTGGTTCGAGATCTATATCGGCCTGGAGGGCGACGCCGCCTCGATCTCGGTCTACGAATCGCAGCTCGTCCATGGGCTACTGCAGACCAGCGACTACGCCCGGCACGTCATCCGAGCCGACGATCCGGAGGTGAGCGAGGACGAGGCCGAACGCAAGATCGCGCTCAGGCTGGACCGGCAGCGCCGGCTCACCGCCGCAGATCATCCTCGCCTCTGGGTGATTCTGGACGAGGCGGTCCTACGCCGGACAATCGGCGGCAGAGCCATCATGCGAAGCCAACTCGAGTTCCTCGCCAAACAGTCCGAACTGCCGAACGTGACAATCCAGGTGCTTCCCTTCTCCGTGGGCGCGCATGCCAGCCTGGGAAGCACATTCTCGATACTCGGATTCCCCGAATCGGGAGACAACGAAGTGGTCTATATAGAGGAAGCGGCCGGAAGCCTCTATATTGAGCGCCCCTCCGAAATCAGGCGCTATAGAGTGAAGCTGGATCATCTTCTGGCGGCAGCCCTGCGGCCGGAGGAGTCCATCCAGATGATACTCTCGGTCGCAGAGGAAATGAAATGACCAGATATATGAATCCGATCATCGACAATGTCATCGGGGCGGCTTGGCGCAAGAGCAGCTACAGCAACGGCGCGGGCGGTATGTGTGTGGAGGTCGCGGCGCTCGGCGGGGGCGTCGCCGTCCGCGACTCGAAGAACCCGACCGGGCCGGTGCTCGCCTTCTCGGCGGCCGAGTGGGACGCGTTCCTGGCCGGCGCGCGGGACGGCGAGTTCGACCGGAGTCGGATCATCCCGGGCTGAACCACCGTCCGGCCCTGATCCGGGGGAATGGGGGCGGGATGTCCCGCCCCCACCGAAAAATCCCATCGGAAAAGAACGAGATCGCCGCTGGTCGGCCTCGGCCCGGTCCCGGTCGCTCCGGTACGTCGCGACCGGGACCGGGCCCGCCGCTTTCGACTCTCCTCCACGGTTCGATGCATATCGCTCCGGTAGCCGTAACCCCGCCGATCACGCCGGTGACCGGATGATCCTCGGTCAACCCCTACCCGGTCCGGGATGCCCGGGCCAGGATGCACCGCCCTGGTGTTTCAGACTGGGACCAGGACCGGCGCCGGGCCGGACCCGCCAGGCGGAGACGATTCGATCAACGGCATCGTTCCACCGGCCGAGGGGCCGAGATGCCTGTTCAGGAAGCCTCGCCACGAGCCGGTTGGCTCTTGCGCAATACCTCCCGGTCGCGCACTCTTATAGATGTTCGGTCGGGCTTCGTTGTCCGGGCGTTCGTCCCGTCACGGTCGTTACATGGCTGTAACGTGATGTGGATACGGCAGTGCGTCACTCGCCGCGAGGCGATCGGGTGACAAGGCACCTGCGGTCTCGTCACAGCCCGGCGGGTCGGCGTCTGGTCACCTCCACCCGACCGGGACGGGCCACGCGGGCGTCGAGCGCCCGCCCAACGCGGAGGAGGGCAGTCGCTGTGACCATATGTGGCAATACGGCTACCCGCGTGCGGCGCCATAACGCACCTGCCCGGGTCCTCGGTCAGCCGGGGCGGGCGGAGCGCGGAGCCACCATCCCCTCGCCCTCCTAGCGAGGCGGCGCAGCGCAGCGTCCGCCCGCTCTCCAGATCCATCTGCTCATCTCCGATCTCGGATCGACCTCACGTCGAAAGGATCGGCCGAGGCATCGTCGCCTCGTTCCCCGCCTTCCGGTCCGGTGTGCCGTCCGAGGTCACCCGCGAGTTGCAGTGCCCTGTTTCCCTGCCACTGGGAGGTGATTGCCGTGGCCACCGCCACGACCAACCTACTCAACACTCCGATTGAAGATCAGCGCGTCGAGCGTGTCCGCCGCGCGGCGCTGTCGGCCTACGTGGACGGAAAGATCTCCTTCGCGCAGGCGAACCTGCGGGTGCGCAAGGCCCTCCAGCGGTTCGGGGTCTGACGAGCCAGTCGGGTCGTCGAGATGCGGCTGGCGGCGTCTCGACGACCCGACCGGAGGAAACCTCGACCGGATGCGCGATGCGGGGAACGTGCAAGGCGGGCAAGCGGGAGACGGCCGGGCGCCCGGGCGATCGGGGGGTGAACCCGAGCGGCCGGCCACGACGACTATCTCACCGAAAGCACACGGCGCATCACTATAAGTTCTTCGACATGCCGCTACGGTAAACAACCGTGCCAGTACGAGCGCTAGAAGCTGCTTCGTCCCGGGCCCTCGCCGACTGCCCCGGCTCCGCATCCGACGGCTCGACCACCTCCGGCCGGCCGTCCAGGGGGACGACGCCGTCCTCCAATCGGCGGTCGTCGGGGGTGGGCCGTAGCACGCTCTCAAGTTCGTCCACGGACCGGTCTGCCGCCATCCGATCGCGGCCGAGAGCGGCGATTCCGGCCGCGACCAGCACCATCGCGACGATGAACGCCACGCGGCGGACACCGTCGGGCGCCGGCTCGTTGAACAGCGTCAGGCCCAGGGTCACCGGCAGGAAGGCGGAGACCCCGCTGGTCACCGGGAAGGCGATGACGGCGGCGCGCCCCTGCAGGCCACGCTGCTGAAGACCGAGCGCCAGCACGGAGAACAGCACGAGGACGTAGGGCGTCGGGGTAGTGAGCAGGTCCACCAGCGTGGACTGCCCCTCCCGTCGTTCGTTCACCGCCAGGCCGATCTGGCGGGTCGCCAGCGTGGCGATGGCGTAGCTGACCCCGGCCGCGGCCCCGAATCCGAACGCGGCGCCCGCGACCATGTCCCGCACCACGGCCAGGTTGGCGAGGGACGCGCAGAGCAGCGCAAAGATCAGACCGAGGACGAGGAAGGCCAGCAGGACATCGGTGCTGGCCGAGCTGCCAACCTCCGCTCGGTGCGTGAAGGCGAAGGCGAGCAGGCCGATACCGCCGACCATCGCGACCACGCCCAGCCAGCCGGTCAGGCTGATGTTCTCGCCGAGCACCCGCTGCGCCAGCAGAGTGAAGACGATCATGTCGAGAGCCATCACCGGGGCGACCATCGCCACCGGGGCCACGGACAGGGCATACACCTCCAGCAGGAACGAGCCCGCCTCCACGGCAAGGCCGATCAGCCACAGGGGGCGCAGCACCAGGCGGGCCAGCAGCGCAAGCCCCAGCCCCGAGCTCTCCTCCTCCCGGCGGGCAGCACGGGCCTGGACGAGCGGCGCGATCCCGTAGAGAGCCGCCGAGACGACCACGGTCGGCAGACCGATCACCAGGGCTCTGCTCATGTCCCGTCCAACATCATGGCCCTCAGGATCCGTCCCGAACCGTGGGTTTGCCTCACCAGTCCGCGCCGAAACCGATCTGCGCCAGAGCCGCCCCGAATGCCTGCTCCCACGCGTGCGGGCCGATCGCCACCCGGTCCGACGGTGGCTTGACCCGGTCAAGGCACGCGAGCGCGGATCTGGTCAACGACACCGGGTCGGTGTTCGTCACCTCGGCACGACCTCGCTCGAGTTCCTTCTGAAGGTTATCCCGGCCATGCCCCGGCACCACGTCGATGAGCAGCAGGTCCCGTCCGATCACCCGAGCCTCGCTGCAGGTGTCCCCGGACGACGTGACGACCAGGTCGCTCGCCGCCATCAGCGCCGGGACGCGATCGGTAAAGCCGAACGGGATGACCTTGTGCTGCCGTTCCGACAGAGCCGTCAACCGCGCGGCCAACCGCTGGTTGCGGCCGGCCACCGCAAGCACGTAGATGCCCGCCGCGGCCATGGCCGCGGCACCCTCCACCAACGGTCCCAGCCCCCAGGAGCCGGACATCAGCAGCACGCAGGGAGCGTCCGCGGGGATACCGAGCGCGGCCCGCGCCTCCTCCTGAGTCGGCGGGTCGTAGAAGGGTTCCCGGACCGGGGTCGGGACCACCGAGATCAGCGCGTTCGGCGAGAACCGCCGCACGTACCGGGCGGCGGTCTGCGAGGTGACCAAGTAGAGGTCGGTGTTGTCGTGTACCCACAGCCGGTGCACGCAGCAATCGGTGGAGAACACCGCCGTCACCAGGCCGGGGAACTCGGCCTTGACCCGGCTGGTCGCCGCGGCTCCGGTAGCGAAGATCGAAATCACGAGATCGGTCGGCTGAGCGGCCAGTTCCTCGCGCAATGCCGGGACGACGAACCGGCTCGACGTCCTCTCGATGGCCTGGGCGAGCCGGCCACCGGTTCTCATCTGGGAGAAGTGCACGGCGTCATACAGGCCCGGAACGGCGATCATGCCACGGAAGACCTTCTCCCCCCGGGAGCCGTTACGCCCACCGAGCATGCGCAGGCTGTCGGCGGTCCGGGTGGTGAACCCGCGCCGGGTGAGCGACGCGCCGCACGCCTGCGCCATCACGTCGTGGCCCATCCCGAGCGAGCCCGACAGCAGCAGCGCGGAGCCCCGCCGCGTCGGCGTCCCGGCGGGCCGGGCGTCGACGCCGTGCGTGCGCGGATCGGCGGGGAGTGCGGCGGCGACCGGTCCCCCCGCTGCGGCCGGCCCCGGCAGGACAGGTTCCGTGACCCCCGGTTCGCCGACGGCTGGCGGGCCGCCGACTCCCACCTCAACATCATCTTTGGATGGTCCATTCACCGTGCTACCGCCGATCTGCGCCATGGTCACTCCGAGGAGACCGCGGAGACGTCGAGGTCGCCGACAGGCGGGAGCGCCTGAGCCGGAGGCCGTCGATTTGCCAGATACCACTCGATGTACTGCCGGACACCCTCCGAGAAGGGTGTGGTCGGTCGCCAGCCGAGCACCTCCGCGGCCCGCTGCGCGGAGATCTCCCGGCCGCGGAAGTCCCCGGGGCGCGCAGGCATGTGTTCGATGGCGGTGCCGGGGAAATGCTCCCGGACGGCCCGTGCCATCTCCAGCACACTGACCGACTCGCTGCCCTCGAGGGCGAGCGTGGTGTTGGCCGCGTCGGGGGTCAGAGCCAGCACGTGCGCCTCGGCCAGGTCCCGGACAAACACGTAGTTGCGGAACTGCAGGCCGTCGCCGGCCACCGTCAGCGACTCGCCGTTCAGAGCCTTGCGGACGAAGCGGGCCAGCACCAGCTCGTCACGCATTCCGGGGCCGTAGGGGATGCCGTAACGCAGGATGGTGAACGGCAGCCCGTAGGTCTGCTGATAGCTGTGCAGCAGCAGTTCGGCGGCCAGTTTCGTCGAGGTGTAGACGTGCCCGGCGCGGCCCAGCGTGATCTCGGCGTCCTCCGTCAGCGGCGCCGAGCCGGCCCGGTCACCGACCGCCCCGTACACCCAGACGGTGCTGGCGAACAGCACCCGCCGAACCCCGGCCTGCCGCGCCGCCTCGCAGATGTTCCCGGTGCCCTCGACGTTGAGCCGCACGGTGCGCACCGGGTCGGCGAACGCGAAGTCCACATTGGACATCCCCGCGATGTGGAAGACGGCCTCGACGCCCCTCAGCGCGGCGGTGACCGCCGGCAGATCAAGCACGTCGAGCTGCTGGTAACTGGCCCGGGGGTCGACCGGCCGGTGTTCGACGTCCAGCGAGAGAACGTCGTGACCGGCGTCGAGCAGACGGTCGACCACATGGCTGCCGATGAAACCCGACCCTCCGGTTACCGCAATCTTCATCGTCATCCGTCCAGGCTCAGGCTCTGCAGCGCGGCGGCGAAGGACGCGACCACGTGGTCGGCCTCCACCTCGGTCATGTCCGAATGGATGGGCAGGCACACGTGCCGGGCGCAGATGTCCTCGGCAACCGGAAGGGACCGGACCGCGTAGTGACTGAAGACCGGCTGCCGGTGCAGCGGCGACTCGTAGACCTCACCGCTCAGGGAGACGCCGTGGCGTTCCTTCAGCTCCTTCTTCAGCCGGCCGCGATCGATCCCGGGGCGGGGCAAGACAATGTACTTGTAGTAGTTGCAGAGACCAGCCGGCGGCATCTGCAGGCGGGTAACGGTGCCCAGGGTATCCAGCGCGGCGTCGTACCGCGCGGCTACGGTGGCGCGGGTCGCCAGGAAATCGGCGAGATGCCGCAGATGCACCCGGCCGGTGACCGCCTGCATCTCGCTGAGCCGCCAGGCGTACCCCTGCTTGATGTGAACGTTCCCGAGAAAACCGGCTTTGCCCTGGTCACGATAGATCCGAGCGGCTTCGTGAATGGCGGGATCGGACGTGAGGATCATTCCGCCCTCACCGCTCGTGATGACCTTGGTTGGATAGAACGAGAACGCTCCCGCGATCCCGAACGACCCGGCGTGGCCGTCACCGTGGCGGCTGCCGTGGGCATGTGCCGCGTCCTCGACCAGCGCGATGCCTCGATCGTCACAGAAGGCCCGCAACTCGGCCACGTCCGGCGGGATCAGCCCACCGATGTGGACCAGGACAACGGCGCGGGTCCGCGGCGTCACCGCGGCCTCGACACTGCGGACGGTCAGGGCAAAGGTGTCCGAACTCACATCCGCGAAAACCGGCATGGCACCGGCCCGCAACACCGCGAAAGCGGTCGCCGCAAACGTGTTCGTTGGCACGACGACATCCGCGCCTTCGACACCGTTACTACGAAGGATGATCTCCAATGCGGCCGTTCCACTGCTCACGGCGACCGCGAACGGGGCCTCGTGAGCCGCGGCGAATGCCGCCTCGAATTCAGCGGTATGGACACCCAAGGTCAGCGCACCGGTGGCCAGGATCTCGGTCGCGGCCGATGCGATCTCCGCGCGATCCTCCGGTGAGAAGACGATGCGCGCCGCGGGGACATGCACCTTGTTCACCCCTACCTTCCGAGTCATTCCCGTGCGAGCGAGCCGGCCGGCCCCCATAGAATTCGTAATGAATTAATTAATGCAAGCCAATATGCGTCTTCGCAGGTCACGGGCTCGCGAGGACCCCGAAGTGAACAAGTTATTTCATTCCGAATCCATAGCGGCTGCGCCGCGACGAAGGACCCGGCCGGGACAAGCCGCGGCCTTCGCGGCATCACCGACTCCGGATTCCGCCGGCCTCCCGCCAGCGACCCACCGCGCTCCCTCCGACCCGTACGGAGGCAACCATCGGCTTTGTCGGTACATGCCCAAAACAGGCTATCGATCCCGATCGCCGGCATGTCTGCAGCCCACGGCTACTCCCCACAAAACATCCCATATCTGTCCGAAAGTAGCCAAATATGTCAGCAAGGCGATATTCCTGTGATGAAGGAGAGATGTCTGTCGCTAATCACCGCCAACTCGCGACACATGGTGATTGATGGCGACGCCACTCGCCGCGACGGCGACGGGTCCGCCCACGGCGACCCAGACCTGCTCCTCCAGTACCGCGGCCGCCCGGACCTCGTCGTTACGGCACCGTCGTTACGGCACTGGTCCCGGCCAGCCGCTTCCCGGGCACGGCCAAGGCCGGGAGGCCTGCATCGTCGCGTCTCCGATACCCAACGCGACACTCCATTACTCCAAGTAACACTCACTCGGGTAGCCGCGGAGGCGGCGGATGTCACCCCACCCTTCGTTCCTGTCAATGAACCGCGACCTCGACCGAGGACATCGACCGAGGACGCAGGGCGGGAACGAGCAGGCACTGCGGCAGATACTGATCGCCATGCGAACCACGCCTGTGGGCACGCGGACGACGATCAGTTGAAGACGGATGAACCGGATGGAGGACGCGGCCAGCCGGGGCTGATCGGCCGTCGAGAAATCACCCAGCCGGAATGAGCGACCAGAGAAAGATCATCTACAATCGAACCAGGGCCGTTCGCTCGAGAACGGTCTGGATACAACCGGATACAAGTAGTCCCGACGAAGCCGTCTCACCCGACGTACGGGGGGAACGCAGGTAGACGGCCTCGTCGGGACTTGGTGAAAGTGTACGACCCCCATCTGTCGGACGCGACGGGACCAAGGTCCCTAACGGTTTCCGCACCCTCGACTCTTGCCAAACTGCACCGAAATGTGCTTCATGGGGCGAGAATGGTCACGATGCCGCCTCCTGGAAACTGATCTCGCACCGGCGTGTGTCGTAGAGCAGCCAGTGGGACGGCTGCCCCGCGCCGGCCCGATGGTGATCAAGCGTGGCACGACCACGCGGCCTGCACGGAGGCGGCGGACCGGAGAGGTCGGGCCCGGACCCGAAACTCCGGGCCGAAATTATACCACATCAATATAAAAGTAACATTTTTCTCTTGAAAGCAACGTGCAACGGTGCGAGCAGCTCGCCCGGGCCGGCCGGCAGTCCCCCGAAAGGTCGAAATTTCGGGCTAGATTACCGGTTCTGTTGCACATGGGAAACATCAGAATGCTTCGCTGCACCCCGTGCAGCGAAGGGAGTGGCGGCGGTCACGGGAATATCCGCGGCGGTGGGACGCCCGTGGTGCACGACGTGCATTCCCGGGAACGGGTGTGACGCCGCACGGGGCCGCCGGGGTCCGGGCTCCGGTACCGACCCGGTCACCTCGCCGGACCGAGTGCACACGCGCCGTTCGCACCCGGCGTCGTCGGGCGTCCTGCGCATCGGCCGAGGCAGGTCGACCGCCAGCGCATCTACGCAGGCCGGTCCAGCATTACATGATCGCCGCCCCGCGGTGGTCGTCTCATCGCCAATCCGACAACACGGCCACGAACGGCCTGAACGCAGGCCTGGCGGTGTTGTATCAGGGGTGGGACACGTCGCCGGCCGGCGACGATGGAGCCACCCGCCCGACGAACCGAACGGCAGAGACCTGGGATGGATGATGAAGCACCGGCCTGGTTCGAGGCCGCCCTTGACCACCGACCGGAGCGGCACGAGACCGAGGTGGCGGGCGCGACTATCAGTTACCGCTGCTGGGGCAGAGGCAGTCGGCCGGCGATCGTGCTGGTCCACGGTGGTGCCGCCCACGCGGGCTGGTGGGACCACATCGCGCCGATGATCCCGCGGGAGTACCGCGTCATCGCGCTGGACCTGTCCGGCCACGGTGACAGCGACCGGCGCGAGGACTACTCGCTCAGTACCTGGGCGGCCGAGGTGATCGGTGTCATCGACCACGCCGAGGTCACCTCGCCCCCGATCATCATCGGGCACAGCATGGGCGGCTGGGTAACGATCACTACCGCCGCGGAGTACCCGGACCGGGTCGCCGGCATCGTCGTCGTCGACTCCCCCGTGCAGGAGTTCACCCCGGAGGAACGGGCGGCCCGGGACCGGACGGCGTTCGGCCCGCTGCGGGTGTATCCGACGGCGACCGACGCGCTGGCCCGGTTCCGGGCGGTGCCGGAGCAGCCCTACGTGCTGCCGTTCATCATCGATCACGTCGCCCGGGGTTCGATCGGGTCGGTCCAGGGCGGCTGGACGTGGAAGTTCGACCCGAAGGTGTTCGGCAACCGGACCCCGTCGCCCGAGGTACTACGCAAGGTGCGCTGCCGGGTCGCACTCTTCCGGGCCGAGAAGGGCCTGCTCACCCCCGACATCGGCGTCCAGATGTATAATCTCCTCGGGCGGGTGGCACCGGTGATCGAGATCCCGCTCGCCGGCCATCACGTCATGCTCGATCAGCCGTTGCTGCTGGTTACCGGGATCCGGACGATCCTCGCCGACTGGGAGCGCTCCTCCCCGCAGGAACGGGTGGACTGACGACCGGGTGCGCCGGTCGCGGGCGCGAGAGTCCGGCGGAAAACGGACAAAACGGTAATTCGTCCCAGGTGGCGCGACTGCCGGGGTTAAGCCGCCGATCCGAGGGAATCCGCAGATCGTACGTTGTTCTGCGGGTGCGGCTACGCGGACGCCCGCTAGGAGAAGCCGCGAGGAGAACCCATGAGGAGTGCACACCGGCGGCAGTCGGGAACGACCGGTATTCCCTACCCGGACGATAGCGCCCCGTACGTGGATGGTGCACGGGTGCGGACCTCATCGGATGCCACCCAGGCTCTCCGGACCGCGCCGGCCCCGCCGGCCGCCGGGAGCACGACCGGGGACCGCGAATCGACCGGGGAACTGGTGTCCGACGTCGTCTCGGATATCTCCACGCTGTTCCGCCAGGAGGTCGCCCTCGCCAAGGCCGAGATGCGCGAGGAGATGAAGAAGGCCGGCAAGGGCGCCCGCATGTTCGCCGCAGCGGGCGGCGCCGGTTACTTCGCCCTGCTCTTCGCCCTGTTGGCCGTTATGTTCGGCCTGGGTGAGGTGATGGCGCTGGGCTGGGCCGCCCTCATCATCACCGTCGTCCTCGGTGCCGTCGCGGCCGTGCTGGCCCTGAGGGGTCGTTCCACCGTGCGCGCGGTCCACCCCACTCCGGCGCAGACCGTGGAGACGCTGCGCGAGGACGTCCAGTGGGCGCAGGGCCGCCGCGGGTAGTCCCTCCCCCACCACCGCGGGTTCGTTCACCCGCCCACTACCCCGTGTCGCCACTCCCCGTGCCGCCCACCGCCCCGTGTTTCCGCGGAACCACCGGCAGAAGCATCAGAAAGGTCAGGTTCGCAGTGACAAGCACGAGTCCGGATGAGATCCGGTCCGACATCGAGGCGACCCGGGCGCGGCTCGGCAGCGACCTCGACCAGCTCTCCGACCGGGTCAGCCCGCAGAAGGTCGCCGGTCGCACCGCACAGGACATCAAACGCCGGGTGACCACGGCGACCGAGGCGGTCCGCCCGAAGGTCGCGGCGACGACGGAGATCGCGGCCGAAAAGGCCCGGGACACGGCGGATCAGGCGAAGGCCACCGTACGCCGGCAGTTCGACGCCCACCCGCAGCTCGCCGTGACCGCGCAGAAGGCCCGCGCGACGGCCGGCAGCGCCGCGGGTACGGCCACGCAGACTGTGCACAAGCAGATCGAGGCGCACCCGCAGGTGGCGGCGAAGGCCGGCCAGGTGCGCGACACCGCAGGCAGCGCCCTCACAGCTGGCCGGCAGAAGGCCGCCGACAACCCGCGGGCAGCGGGGTCCGCCGCCGGGCTGGCGGTTCTGCTCGTGATTCTGCTGCTCATCCTCCGGCTCCGGCGGCATTGCGAGATCGACCCGGATTGACATCCTCTCCGCCTTGAAGGGCGGAGGTTCCCGCCTGCTACGCCGCTGTGGGCGTGGGCTTCGGATGGGTGCCCGCTTCGCCGCGCGGTGCCGGCACGGAGGCCGGTCTTACCCGCGCTCCACGGACGTTTACGGTCTCCGCCTGCCCGGCGGCGACCCTGCGCCCTTCGGCCCTGATGTTCCGTGCCGCATTCACGTCCCGGTCGTGGACGACCTCGCAGGCCGGGCACGCCCACGACCGGACCGCCAGTGGTTTCGGCCCGTCCTTCACCCCACACGCCGAACAGACCTGCGACGACGGGAAGAACCGGTCGACCTTCGCGAATACCCGGCCCTGCAGCGCGGCCTTGTACTCCAGCATCGCGATGAACTGGGACCAGCCGGCGTCGTACACCGACCGGGCCAGCCGGGTCCGGCCAAGACCGGCCACGCACAGGTCCTCGACGTACACCGCTTGATTCTCGCGGATGATCGTCGTGGAGAGCTTGTGCTGCCAGTCCCGTCGGGCGTCGGCAACGTGGGCGTGCACCCATGCCACCTTGGCGACAGCCTTCTTCCGCCTGGTGCAGCACCACCGCCGACACATCGGCGAGCCACGCCCGTCGCGGGGTCTTCTTCGCCTCGGTGATGACTCGCTTCGACAGTTCCCCATCCGACACGTACGGCAACCCGGCGGTGTGTGCTTCCTGCCGCAGCCGCAGCCCGTCGTTGAACACGACCCGGGCGCAGCCGAATGTCCGGGACAGCGCCGCCCTCTGACCCGGCGACGGGTCGAGGCGGAAGTTGTACCGAAGCTGCGCAGATCAAGCCTACCATTGGCCTATGGGCAGCGATCTCGACATCCGTACCGGCAGGCACTGCGTTTTCGCGCTGCACGCCCACTTGGTTTTCGTGACCAAATACCGGCACCGCGTCTTCGAGGACGGGCACCTGACCCGACTGGAAAAGATCATGCGGGCGGTGTGCGCCGACTTCGAAACGGACCTTGCCGAGTTCAACGGCGAAGGCGAACACGTCCACCTGCTCGTCAACTACCCGCCGAAGGTCGCACTATCCCGGCTGGTCAACAGCCTCAAGGGAGTGTCGTCCCGGCGGATGCGCCAGGAGTTCCCTGAACTGGCCCGCCACTACTGGCGCGCGAACCGGCTGTGGTCCGGCTCCTACTTCGCCGGATCGGTCGGCGGGGCGCCGCTGACCGCCGTCCGCCAGTACATCGAGCAGCAGACCCGTCCCGTCTAGG
>NZ_CDWTNB010000032.1:0-31950 GCF_977947065.1 Frankia sp. CgJB1 | reverse complement strand
ATTTTCTGACTACTGGCTGGCGGCACCCGCTCCAGCGCCGCCGGCGAATCTGGGGGACCGAATTCGGGGGACCTGAATACGGTCTGCGCTCCCTGGACCGTGACTGGCTCCCCAAAACTCGGCTGCCCGGGCACCCTGCCCGGAGCCCGGCAGGTCGCGGGAGCGGCCGGCTTCCGCCTCCTGGTCATGGTGGCATCTATTGTATGGATGCCCTACTATCGGGAAGCCAAGGGTTCTAGGTATCTCCGTCCGCCACATCGTCCCCGGGAGCCGCTTCGATGTCCTCCGACGGCCGGCACGAGCCGGCTGCCGCGCTGCACACACCAGTTCATCCGGTCCGGATCGTGACGGCGGCCTCACTCTTCGACGGGCATGACGCGGCGATCAACATCATGCGTCGCCTGTTGCAGGCGCAGGGCGCCGAGGTGATCCATCTCGGGCATGACCGCAGCGTCGAGGAGGTCGTCACCGCCGCGATCCAGGAGGACTCCCAAGGGATCGCCCTGTCGTCCTATCAGGGCGGGCATGTCGAGTACTTCAGCTACCTCATCGAGCGCCTCCGCGCGCGCGGAGCAGGCAACGTCCGGGTCTATGGCGGCGGCGGCGGGGTGATCGTGCCGGCGGAGATCGACCTGCTGCACGCGCGCGGGGTCGCGCGCATCTTCTCCCCGCAGGACGGGCAACGGCTCGGTCTCGCGAAGATGATCAATATGATCATCGAGGCCTGTGACGTCGATCTGACGGAGGACGGGCCGAAGCTCGATGCGGTGGTGGCTGGTGAGGACGGCGCGCTCGCCCGGGCGATCACCGTGCTCGAGGTGGGCCGGGACCCGCGACTCGCGGCGGCGCTGCAGGACGAGGCCGCCTGCCGGCCGCGGGTTCCGGTCCTCGGTATCACCGGCACGGGTGGTTCGGGAAAGTCCTCACTCACCGACGAGCTGATCCGGCGCTTCCGCCTCGACCAGGGCGACAGCCTGCGGATCGCGGTGCTCGCCATCGACCCCAGCCGTCGGCGGGGCGGCGGTGCATTGCTCGGTGACCGCATCCGGATGAACTCCCTGGGTGACGGCACGGCAGGGAACGTGTTCTTCCGGTCCCTGGCGACGCGAGCGGGGGGCAGTGAGGTTCCGGCTCCCTTGGCGGATGTGATCACGGCCTGCCGGGTGGCCGGTTACGATCTGGTGATCGTCGAGACGCCGGGCATCGGGCAGGGTGACGCGGCGATCGTTCCGTTCTGCGATGTTTCGCTGTACGTGATGACACCCGAGTACGGTGCGGCCTCACAACTCGAGAAGATCGATATGCTGGACTTCGCCGACGTGGTGGCGGTGAACAAGTTCGAGCGGCGCGGCGCCGAGGATGCCCGGCGTGACGTCGTCCGGCAACTGGTGCGCAACCGGCAGGCGTTTGACCAGTCCTGGGAGGACATGCCCGTCTTCGGCACCTCGGCCGCCCGGTTCCACGACGATGGGGTGACCGCCCTGTATCAGCACCTCGTCGGGCTGCTACGCAAACACGATCTGTCTACCGTGTCCGGCTCGTTGCATCCGGTGCACGGGCGGACCTCCACCGAGCTGACCACGGTCATTCCGTCCGCCCGGGTACGCTACCTGGCCGAGATCGCCGAGACGGTGCGGGGCTATCACGCCGAGACCGAGCGCCAGGCACTGCTGGCCCGCCGTCGTGAGCATCTGACGACGGCCCTTGCGGCACTGGCCAGCGCTGGCGCTGGCGCGGCGCCGGCGGAGCCCACCACCCTCGCCATGCTGCGCGACGAGGCCGAAGCCGCCCTGGCTCTCTGGACGAGGGAGCTCCTGGCGCAATGGCCGGCGATCGTCGAGGAACGTCAGGGCGAGAAGATGACCTATCTCGTCCGGGGAACCGAGATCCACACCCCGCTGGTGCGCACCACGCTCAGCGGGACTCCGGTCCGGCGGGTGGCGGTACCCGCCATCGACGACGACGCTCGCCTGATCCGCTTCCTGCGGTGTGAGAACCTGCCGGGCTACTTCCCCTTCACCGCCGGCGTCTTTCCGTTCAAACGGGCCGGGGAAGCCCCGGCGCGAATGTTCGCCGGTGAAGGTGACCCCTTCCGGACCAACCGCCGGTTCCACTTCCTCTCCGCCGGCTCGCCCGCGACCCGCCTGTCCACCGCCTTCGACTCGGTGACCCTCTACGGCCGCGATCCCGCGTCCCAGCCCGACGTCTATGGCAAGATCGGCACGTCGGGTGTGTCGATAGCGACGTTGGACGACATGAAGGTCCTGTTCGCCGGGTTCGATCTGTGTGATCCGTCGACCAGCGTCTCGATGACCATCAACGGCCCGGCGCCGACGATCCTGGCGATGTTCCTGAACGCCGCGATCGACCAGCGCCTAGACGCCTTCCGCGCCGAGCACGGCCGGGAGCCGAGCGCGGACGAGGCCGCCGAGGTCCGGGCCCGCACGCTGGCCACGGTCCGTGGCACCGTGCAGGCGGACATCCTCAAGGAGGACCAGGGGCAGAACACCTGCATCTTCTCCACCGAGTTCGCGTTGCGGGCGATGGCGGACGTGCAGGAGTGGTTCATCGAACACGCGGTCCGGAACTTCTACTCGGTATCGATCTCCGGCTATCACATCGCCGAGGCCGGCGCCAATCCTATCAGTCAGCTCGCGTTCACCCTGGCCAACGGCTTCACCTACGTCGAGGCCTATCTGGCCAGAGGAATGCGCATTGACGATTTCGCCCCGAACCTGTCGTTCTTCTTCTCCAACGGGATGGATGCGGAGTACACCGTCATCGGGCGGGTGGCTCGCCGGATCTGGGCGGTGGCCATGCGGGAGCGCTACGGTGCCGCCCCTCGGTCGCAGATGCTGAAGTATCACGTACAGACGTCGGGCCGGTCGCTGCACGCGCAGGAGATGGCCTACAACGATATCCGGACCACGTTGCAGGCGCTGTGCGCGATCTACGACAACTGCAACAGCCTGCACACCAATGCCTACGACGAGGCTGTGACGACTCCTACGGAGAACTCCGTCCGCCGCGCGTTGGCCATCCAGATGGTCATAGATCAGGAATGGGGACTCGCCGCCAACGAGAATCCCCTGCAGGGATCGTTCATCGTCGATGAACTGACCGACCTGGTCGAGGAGGCGGTGCTCGCCGAGTTCGAGCGGATCAGCGACCGCGGCGGTGTACTCGGCGCGATGGAAACCGGCTATCAGCGGGGACGCATCCAGGACGAGTCGATGCTGTACGAGCGGCGCAAGCACGACGGCACCCTGCCGATCATCGGGGTGAACACGTTCCTGCGGCCTGAGTCGGCCGGCACCGATCCCGACTCCGAGGGAGGCCCGATGGAGCTCGCGCGGGCCACGGAGGAGGAGAAGCAATCTCAGCTCACTCGGCTGGAGGAGTTCCACCGCCGGCACGGCGCCGAGGCGGGCGCCGCCCTGGAACATCTGCGGGAGGTCGCCAGGAGCGGGGGGAACACGTTCGCGGCGCTGATGGAGGCGGTCCGCGTCTGCTCCCTCGGGCAGATCTCCCAGACATTCTTCGACGTGGGTGGGCAGTATCGCCGTAACGTCTGATTATGTCCCGGGTGGCGCCCGCCGTTACATCGATCGGCGTTACGCTGGTCGGTGCGCCGGGCGCCGCGGCAATCTCCGGGTACGCATGAATCTTTGCCAGCGCGTCCGTCCTGGGGTGCAATGGACGCTGCCCGCCGCGACGGTCCCCGGCTGCCAGGCCGGGCGGGAACCGTCCCATGAAGTGCAGGAGCGTCGACAAGTCGTGGCCACCCCGAAACCGTTGCCAACCGACCCCATAGCGGAGGCCCATCGGCACTGGACTGCCCACGGCTGGGGGGCGGCCGCGGACGGCATGGCAGCGGTCACCTCCCTGATGCGGGCGCAGCAGATCGTCCTCGCCCGGGTTGACGAGGTCCTGCGCCCCCTCGACCTGACCTTCGCGCGCTATGAGCTGCTGATGCTGTTGATGTTCAGTCGGGCCGGAACGCTGCCCCTCAACAAGATCGGAAGTCGGCTGCAGGTCCATCCGACCAGCGTCACCAGCGCGGTCGACCGGTTGGAGGCGAGGGGGCAGGTGCGGCGTACCCCGCATCCCACGGACCGGCGGGCGATTCTCGCGAAGATCACCGAGGAGGGCCGGGCCACTGCCATGGCCGCGACCGAGAAGCTCAACGACACCGTCTTCGCCGATCCCGGGCTGGGTGACGGCGGGGTGCGCACGCTCATCGACCTGCTGACCGATCTGCGCCGGGCCGCCGGCGACTTCTGATCCGACGGTCGCCCCGGAGATCGGTGTGATCCGCTCTCCCGTCGCCGTCGGCCCGTCCGCGACTACCCTCTAAAGCTGTGACCTACCTCGACCACGGGGCGACGACGCCGATGCGACCGGAAGCGCTCGCCGCGTACACCGCGGTGCTTGCCGATACCGGCAATGCCTCGTCTCTGCATGCCAGTGGCCGCCGTGCCCGCCGCATCGTCGAGGAGTCCCGCGAGACGCTCGCCGGAGTGCTGGGCGCCCGCCCGTCCGACGTGGTGTTCACCGGAGGCGGTACCGAAAGTGACAACCTCGCCCTGAAGGGTCTGTACTGGTCACGCCGCCGGGCCGAACCGGGCCGGCGGCGGGTACTGGTCAGCGCCGTCGAGCACCGGGCCGTCCTGGACACCGCCGCCTGGCTCGGCCGGGCGCAGGATGCCGAGGTCGAGCTGCTCGCGGTCGATGCCGCGGGAACCGTGCATCCGGACACCCTCGCCGCCGCCCTCGACCGGGATCCGGACTCGGTGGCCGTCGTGTCGGTGATGTGGGCGAACAGCGAGGTCGGCACCGTTCAGCCGATTGCCGAGCTCGCGACGATCGCGCACCGTCACGGCGTGCCCTTCCACACCGATGCCGTGCAGGCGTTCGGCCAGATCCCGATCGCCGTCACCGACGAGGGCCCCGACGCCATCACGGTCAGCGCGCACAAGATCGGGGGGCCGATCGGTGTCGGTGCCCTGGTGGTGCGCCGGGGATTGGCGATGGAGCCGCTGACCCACGGCGGCGGTCAGGAGCGCGACATCCGGTCCGGAACGCTGAACACGGCCGGGGTGGCGGCGTTCGCGGCGGCCGCGGCGAAGGCGTGCGCCGAGGCGCCGCAGGAGAGCGTCCGGCTGGCGGCCCTGCGTGACGACCTGGTGCGCCGGGTCCGGGCGGAGGTCCCGGAGGCGGTGCTCAACGGCGCCCCGCTGCTCGGGGACGGCGGCAGTGGGGACGGCGGCGGTCCAGGGCCGCACCGGCTGCCGGGAAACGCCCATCTGACCTTCCCCGGCTGCGAGGGAGACTCGCTGCTGATGCTGCTCGATGCCTGGGGGATCGAGTGTTCCACCGGCTCGGCCTGCTCCGCCGGAGTGGCGAGGCCGTCGCACGTGTTGCTCGCGATGGGAGCGGATGAGGCACACGCCCGCGGATCGCTGCGGTTCTCCCTCGGGCACACCTCACGGGCCTGCGACGTCGACGCGCTGGTCGCGGCGATCGGGCCGGTCGTCGAGCGGGCGAGCCGTGCGGGGGCGCTGGCCGGCACGAGCGGCAGCCTGAGCGGCACCTGAGATGCGATGCCCATGATGCCTCGCTCCCGTCCACGTGGTTCCCTGAGGTTCGGCGGAGATTCGGGGAGGTGATGGTCTGATGCGGGTGCTCGCCGCGATGTCCGGCGGGGTCGACTCCGCCGTCGCCGCCGCCCGGGCGGTCGACGCCGGTCACGACGTCACCGGGGTGCATCTGGCGTTGTCGCGCTCGCCGGAGTCGGACCGGACCGGAGCCCGCGGCTGCTGCACCATCGAGGACGCCCGGGACGCCCGGCGGGCCGCCGACATCCTCGGCATCCCGTTCTACGTCTGGGATCTCGCGGACCGGTTCGAGACCGACGTCATCGAGGAGTTCGTCGAGTCCTACGCGGCCGGTCGCACGCCCAACCCCTGCGTGCGCTGCAACGAGCGCATCAAGTTCGCGGCCGTACTCGACAAGGCCCTCGCGCTCGGCTTCGACGCCGTCGTCACCGGGCACCACGCCCGGCTCGATCCGGACGGCACCCTGCGCCGCTCGGTGGATCCGGACAAGGACCAGTCCTACGTCCTGGGAACGCTGCGTCCCGAGCAGCTCGCCGCCGCGCGGTTCCCGCTCGGGGATTCCACCAAGGCCCAGGTGCGGGTAGAAGCGGCCGAGCGTCGCCTCGCCGTTGCGGACAAGCCGGACAGCCACGACATCTGTTTCATCTCGCATGGGGACACCGGTGGCTGGTTGCGCGAGCGGCTCGGCCCGCGGCCGGGTCCGGTCATCGATGCGACGACTGGGCAGACGCTCGGGCACCATGACGGCGCCTACGCCTTCACCGTGGGTCAGCGTCGCGGGCTGAAGCTCGGGCGGCCGGCCTCAGACGGCCGGCCGCGCTATGTGCTGGACATCTCCCCGGTGACGTCGACGGTCACCGTCGGACCGGCCGAGGCGCTCGACGTGCGCCGGCTCGTGGCGGACCGGGCGGTCTGGCCGCACGAAGGGGCCGTATCATGTCTGGCCCAGGTGCGGGCGCACGGCGGGGTGGTACCGGCGGTGGCGCAGGCGCGCGGCGAGGAGCTCGTCGTGACGCTGACGACGCCGGTCCGCGGCACGGCCGCCGGCCAGGCGGTGGTGCTGTACGACGGTGACCGGGTGCTTGGCGGAGGGCACATCCGCACTACCGGTGGTTAGCCGGGCGCCTGGTCGGCGGGCCGTCGACGAAGCGGGCCCGGAGCGGACGTGGCCGGGGATCTCCCGCGGACTCCCGGAGGATGTCAAGACATGAGTACTGACGCTGCACGGATGTGGCCGGCCGGCGCGGCCACCGGGGTGGGCTCGCTGCCGGGAACGGATGCGGCCCAGGCCGTCAAGCTGGTCTTCGACGAGCTGCCGGACCTGCCGTATCTGCCCGAACTGCCGGCCAGGGGACCCGGGGGTGCGATGGTCGGGCGGGCGGCGGCGATCCTCGTCGACATGCCGGTGGACCTTCAGCCGGCCGGCTGGCGGCTGGTTCCCCGACCCGGCCTGGACCTGCGCCGGTCACGGGATCTGCTCGAACGCGACCTGGACGCGTTGACGGAGGTCGCCGCCGGCTACGCGGGACCCTTCAAGATTGCCGCGACCGGCCCGTGGACGCTGGCGGCCGAGCTGGAGCTTCCCCGCGGGCACAAGGCGTTGTCAGATACCGGCGCGACCCGTGACATCGCCGACGCACTGGCCGCGGGGCTCGTCGAACAGGTCGAACAGATCGCCCAGCGCGTCCCGGGGGCGCGGATCCTGGTCCAGTTCGACGAGCCATCGCTGCCGGCGGTGCTCGCGGGCCGGATCCGCACTCCGAGCGGGTTCTCGGTGCTGCCCGCGGTCGAGGAGGGCTTGGTCGTGGAGCGGCTGCGGATCCTGCTCGGTGGCCTGCGGGCGCTGCCGGCGACCGGCGGAGTCGGGGTGCACTGCTGCGCTCCCGCGGTGCCGCTGGCGGCGTTGCGCGCGGCGGGCGTGGACTTCGTCGGTCTCGACGTCACCGCGCTCACCCAGGCCGAGGACGACGCCGTCGGCGAGATCGTGGAGGCCGGAGTGCGGTTGATGGCGGGTCTCGTCCCCACCAGGCCGATTTCACCGGCCGCGCCGATTTCACCGACTGGACCGGCCGCACCGGCTGGTGCAGCCGGACGGGCTGTGTCGGCCGCACCGAAGTTGTCGGCCGCACCGAAGTTGTCGGATGCCCGCCGTACGGTCGAACCCGTCATCGCACTGTGGAGCCGATTGGGATTCCGGCCCGAGCAGCTCGGGGAGGTGGTCGCCGTGACGTCGACCTGTGGCCTGGCGGGCCTGGGAACGGACGATGCCAGGACGGTGGTGCGCCACTGCCGGAAGGCGGGGCGGGTTCTGGTCGACGCGCCGTCGTGAGCGCGACAACCGGCACGGCCGGTACAGTCGACGAATCCGGCGTGGCTTCGGCGGCGGCTTCGGCGGACGAGCGGGCCCGCGCCGCCAGCCTCGCCCGCGAGCTCGACGAGCACGCGTACCGCTACTACGTGCTCGACTCCCCGACGATCTCCGATGCCGAGTACGACCGGTTGATGGCGGAGCTCGCCGCGCTGGAGGAGCGGCATCCCGACCTGCGCACGCCGGACTCGCCGACGCAGAAGGTGGTCGGTTCCTACTCGACCCTGTTCACCCCGGTCGAGCATCTCGAACGGATGCTGTCCCTGGACAACGTCTTCGACGACGACGAGTTCCACCAGTGGGCGGCGCGCGTGGCCCGGGAAAGCGAGGTCGACGCCTGGCTCTGCGAGTTGAAGATCGACGGGCTTGCCGTGGACCTCGTCTACGAGGACGGTTACCTGGTGCGTGCCGCGACGCGCGGCGACGGCCGGACGGGGGAGGACATCACCCCCAACATCCGCACCCTGGCGAGCGTGCCGGTGCGGCTGCGCGGGCCGCGGGTGCCCGAGCTGCTGGAGGTGCGGGGCGAGGTCTTCTTCCCGACCGCGAAGTTCGCCGAGCTCAACGCCGGGCTGGTGGCCGCGGGGGGCAAACCGTTCGCGAACCCGCGTAACGCCGCGGCCGGATCCCTGCGGCAGAAGGATCCCCGGGTCACCGCCACCCGGCCGCTGGAGATGATTGTCCATGGCCTGGGCGCGCAGCGCGGCTTCGAGGCCACGTCCCAGTCGGCGGCCTATGCCCGCTTCGCGGAGCTCGGGCTGCCCGTCGCCACCCACTTCGAGGTCCTGGCGGCGGTGCCCGGCGTGCTGGACTACGTGCACCGGTGGGGCGATGCGCGCCACGGCGTGGTGCACGAGATCGACGGAGTGGTCGTCAAGGTCGACTCGTTCGCCCTGCAACGCCGGTTGGGCTCCACCTCGAAGTCCCCCCGCTGGGCGGTGGCCTACAAGTATCCACCTGAGGAGGTCACGACCAAGCTGCGCGATATCCGGGTGAACGTGGGCCGCACCGGCCGGGTGACCCCCTTCGGGGAGCTGGAGCCGGTCCTGGTCGCCGGGTCCACGGTGGGCCTCGCGACCCTGCACAACATCGATGAGGTCGGCCGCAAGGGGGTGCTCATCGGGGACACGGTCGTCCTGCGCAAGGCCGGGGACGTCATCCCGGAGATCGTCGGCCCGGTCATCGACCTGCGGGACGGTTCCGAGCGGGCCTTCGTGATGCCCACGCGCTGCCCGGAGTGCGGCACCGAGCTGGTGCGGCCCGAGGGTGAGGTCGACATCCGTTGCCCGAACACCGTCTCCTGTCCCGCGCAGCTGCGGGAGTCGATCTTCCATTTCGCCTCCCGGGGGGCGATGGACATCGACGGGCTCGGGTATGAGACGGCGACCGCCCTGCTCGAGGCGGGCCGGGTGCGTGACATCGGCGACATCTTCCACCTGACGCCCGAGTCCTTCGAGGGGCTGCGCGGGTTCGCGCAGAAGAAGATCGACCAGATTCTGCGGGGGGTCGAGGCCGCGCGGCACCGGCCGCTCTGGCGGCTGCTGGTCGGCCTGTCGATCCGCCACGTCGGGCCCACGGCGGCGCGGGCGCTCGCCCGGGAACTGCGGTCGCTGGAAGCGATCGCCGCCACGCCGGCCGAGGACCTCGCCGCGGTCGAAGGGGTCGGTCCGAAGATCGCCGGCGCGGTGGTCGACTGGTTCGCCGATGAGCGGCACCGCGACATCCTCGCCAGGATCGCCGCCGGCGGGGCACGGCTCGCCGACGTCGGCGCGGAGGAGGGCCCACGTCCC
The DNA here is from genome assembly GCF_977947065.1 of Frankia sp. CgJB1. Lineage (NCBI taxonomy): Bacteria > Bacillati > Actinomycetota > Actinomycetes > Frankiales > Frankiaceae > Frankia > Frankia sp. CgJB1. The sequence continues at coordinate 22,174 of NZ_CDWTNB010000032.1, read as the reverse complement.
CTCGACGGCGTCACCGTCGTCATCACCGGCACGCTCACCGACTGGAGCCGCGACTCGGCCAAGGAGGCGGTCGAGGCGCGCGGCGGCAAGGTCACCGGCTCGGTGAGCAGGAAGACCACCGCCGTCGTCGTCGGCACGGATCCAGGGGCCTCGAAGTACGACAAGGCGCGCAGTCTCAGGATCTCCATGCTGGACGAGGCCGGATTCGCCGTTCTGCTGGCGCAGGGGGTCGACGCGGCCAGCAAGCTCGCCGTTCTCGTGGACGGTCCCGAGAAGGCCGAGACCCCGGTGGAATAACGTGGGGAAGGCTCCCCCACTCAGAAACGGCCCGTCCTGGTCAGGCTCGCGGCGATGCCCGCCAGATGGGCCAGCCGGTCGATCTCGGAGGAGCGGAACCGGGGGCCGCCGGGCCGCCCGACCAGGATCACCAGCCGGTCGTCGCCGACCGGGGCCGCGGCGAGTTCCATGCTGACCGCCCGCCAGCGAGGCGGGAAGGCGCCATCCTCGGCCCCGATCCGCCGCGCCCGTTCCAGCGGCAGCCAGGGCAGGGGTAACCGGACCCGTTCAGGGACACCGAGATCGTCCTCACCGAGGGCCGGAGCGCCCACCGAGGTCTCCCGGACCCGGACGTCATCCGGCCCGACGTGCTCCAGCAGCATCGCCCAGTCGGCGTGGAAGACGCCGGGCGCGAGGTCCGTCAGGGTCGTCGCGGCGTCGTGCGGCCGATCGGTCAGGGCGTCCACCAGGTCGAGGTCGTTGCCGACACCGCCCCCGTCGGCGAGAAACGGCCGAAGCGACTCGACGATCACGCCCGGAACCGACTGGGCGGCGGTGAGGACGCGATCGGCGAGGCCGCCCGGTGGCAGGAGCACGAGCAGATCGTCCACGGCTCTGTCGGCGGTGCGCTCGACGACGGTGATGCTGACGATGTCGATGCTCGCCCTGCCCAGGGCCGTGGCCACTGCGCCGAGCGTTCCCGGGCGGTCCGGCAGCATGAGGTGAAGCAGGTACGACATGTAGCTGAGCATGCGCAAAGGGCATGTCGGCGGGATGGCCGACCGGTCACGTGAAGATAACGCCCCCGCCGGCCGGCGCCTCCCCCAGGAACCTCGCCGAAGGCGAGGTGACGGAAATCCCGAAGGGCGGCCTAGGCCAGGGGAGCGGCGGGGGGCGGCGCCCGCGGGGGTCCCGCCGCGGCCCGTACGATGACATCACGTCGACGCGGCGATGCGTCCGGTCCCGATCGTCCGCCCGGGGCGCCCCAGGGGTGCATCTGGCCTCTCCCGGTTCCGGTTCCCGCATCCGTCGCGGCGCCCAGGACCAGTCACGGGCCCCGTGCCCACCGCCTACGAAGGGGCCACACGCCATGGCGATCACTCGGGACGAGGTGGCTCACCTCGCCCGCTTGGCGCGGGTGTCGGTGACCGGCGACGAGCTCGACGCGCTGGCACCGCAGCTCGAGGCGATCCTGTCCGCGGTCGCCCGAGTCTCCGAGATCGCCGCCGCGGACATCCCGCCGACCAGCCACGCCGTGCCGTTGACCAACGTCTTCCGGCCGGACACCATCTGCCCGTCGCTGCCCGTCACCGAGGCCCTGGCCGGTGCCCCCGCCACCGAGGACGGGCGGTTCCGGGTGCCCCGCATCCTCGATCCGGACGAATGAGGTCGCCGCCCGCATGACGGAGAACATGACGGAGAACCCGACACCTCCCGGCACGACCAACGTCGTGCGCCTGTCCGCCGCCGCGACGGCGGCCGCGATCGCCGCCGGCAGGCTGAGCGCCGTCGAGGCGACCCGGGCGGCGTTGGACCGCATCGCCAAGGTCGACGAGACCGTCCACGCCTTCCTGCACGTGGACGCCGACGGCGCGCTCGCCGCGGCCCGGTCGGTCGACGACCGGCGCGCGGCCGGGGAGCGCCTCGGGCCGCTCGCCGGGGTGCCGTTGGCGCTCAAGGACGTCTTCACCACCCGAGGGATGCCCACCACCTGCGGCAGCCGCATCCTTGAGGGCTGGCACCCCCCGTACGACGCCACGGTGGTGAGCCGGCTGCGGGCCGCGGACGTCGTCCTGCTGGGTAAGGCCAACATGGACGAGTTCGCCATGGGCTCGTCAACCGAGAACTCGGCGTTCGGGCCGACCCGCAACCCCTGGGATGTCACCCGCATCCCCGGCGGCAGCAGCGGCGGCAGCGCCGCGGCCGTCGCCGCCTTCGAGGCGCCGCTCGCCCTCGGCACCGACACGGGCGGTTCCATCCGTCAGCCGGCCGCCGTCTGCGGTCTGGTCGGGGTCAAGCCCACCTACGGCGGGGTCAGCCGCTACGGGCTGGTCGCCTTCTCCAGCTCGCTGGACCAGGCCGGCCCGCTGGCCCGCACGGTGACCGACGCGGCGTTGCTGCACGCCGCGATTGCCGGCCACGATCCTCTGGACTCCACGAGCGTCGACGCGCCGGTTCCCGCGGTCGTGGCGGCGGCACGGCAGCGCGACATCCGCGGTATGCGGGTCGGCGTGGTCCGCGAGTTCGCCGGCGACGGGTACGACCCGGGGGTCGAGGCCGCCTTCGCTGCCGCGGTCGAGGCGCTGACGGGCCTGGGCGCCCAGGTCATCGAGGTGAGCTGCCCGCACTTCAGCTACGCGCTGCCCGCCTATTACCTGATCGCGCCCAGCGAGTGCTCGTCGAACCTGGCTCGCTTCGACGCGATGCGCTTCGGGCTGCGGATCGGCGACGACGGCCGGGCCGGGGCCGAGGAGGTCATGAGCCGCACCCGCGAGGCCGGTTTCGGCCCGGAGGTGAAGCGGCGGATCATCCTGGGCACCTACGCCCTGTCCTCGGGGTACTACGACGCCTACTATGGCCAGGCGCAGAAGGTCCGTACGCTGATCAGCCGCGACTTCACCGCCGCGTTCGAGCAGGTCGACGTCCTGATCTCGCCCACCACCCCGACGCCGGCCTTCCCACTGGGCGCGAAGGTCGATGATCCGGTGGCCATGTACCTGTCGGACCTGTGCACGATCCCGTCCAACCTCGCGGGCGGCCCGGCGATGAGCCTGCCGTCCGGGCTCGTGGACGGGCTGCCGGTGGGTATCCAGATCATGGCGCCGCCGTTCGCCGACGACCGGCTCTACCGGGTCGGCGGGGCGCTGGAGGAGGCGTTGGACGCCGAACGCGGCCATCCGCTGCTCGACGAGGTCCCGGCGCTGTGAGCGGGCGTCCGGCGGTCTCGCGGGTCATCCATGTTCCGGGGGTGGCGGCCGCGGTGACGGGCCGCCGGCCGCGAGGGAAGGGCGGGAAACGGCGATGGTGAGTCTGCGCAGCGGCCGGCAGGACCGGTTCCTGGTGGGCGTGGTGTGGCTGCTCACCGTGCTGGTGCTGGGCCTCGGTATCGCCACGCTCAACCCGGTCCTGCTCCTCTGGGGAGTGCTCGGCCTACCGGCCGCGGTGTTCCTCACCTACGTGCACGTCCGCGACACCCGCCCACCCAGCGACCCATGAGGAGTTCATCCGGTGAGCACAGTGGCTCCCGCCGGCGCGCTGCCGTCCTACTCCGACGTTCTGGCCCGCTACGAGCCGGTGATCGGCTTGGAGACGCACGTCGAACTCGGCACCGCTTCCAAAATGTTCTGCGGCTGCGCGACGGCCTTCGGTGCCGAGCCCAACACCCAGGTCTGCCCGGTGTGCCTCGGGCTGCCGGGTTCCCTGCCGGTGGTGAACGAGGCGGCGGTGCGTTTCGCGGTCATGATCGGACTCGCGTTGCACTGTGAGACCGCGTCGTGGTGCCGGTTCGCGCGCAAGAACTACTTCTATCCCGACATGCCGAAGAACTTCCAGATCAGCCAGTACGACGAGCCGCTGTGCACGAACGGCTGGCTCGACGTGGAGGTCGAGGGCGAGGTGCACCGGGTGGGCATCACCCGGGTGCACATGGAGGAGGACACCGGCAGGTCGCTGCACGTCGGCGGCGCCACCGGCCGCATCCACGGCGCCACCCACTCGCTGATCGACTATAACCGGGCCGGCATCCCGCTCGTGGAGATCGTGACCGAACCGGACGTGCGTTCCCCCGAGGTGGCCCGGGCCTACGTGGACGAGTTGCGGGAACTGATCCGGGCACTCGGCGTCTCCGACGTCCGGATGGAGCAGGGATCGCTGCGCTGCGACGCCAACGTCTCGCTGCGCCCGCGCCCGGCGCCCGGCGGCCCGGACGCTCCCTTCGGTACCCGCACCGAGACGAAGAACCTCAATTCGCTGCGGTCGGTGGAACGCGCGGTGCGCTACGAGATCACCCGGCAGGCCGCGTTGCTCGACGACGGCCAGCGCATCATCCAGGAGACCCGCCACTTCGACGAGGCGTCGGGCCGCACCTCGTCGGGCCGGTCCAAGGAGGAGGCCACCGACTACCGGTACTTCCCGGAGCCGGACCTCACCCCGTTGGCCCTGCCCGCGGAATACGTCGAGCGGCTGCGGGCTGGCCTGCCGGAGCTGCCCGCGGCGCGCCGGGCCCGGCTGATCGCCGAGCACGGCTACACCGCGCGGGATCTGCAGGACCTGCGCAATGCCGCGGTCCTCGACCTGGTCGAGGAGACCGTCGCCGCCGGCGCGGCCCCGGCGACCGCCCGTAAGTGGTGGCTCAACGAGCTGGCCAGGCGTGCCTCGGACGCCGGTCTCCAGCCGCGCGATCTTAAGATCACCCCGGCCGATGTCGCCCGGATCACCGCGCTGGTGGCCGCGGGTGAGCTCACCGACGCGCTGGCCCGCAAGGTCATCGACGGGGTGCTCGCCGGTGAGGGCGCGCCCGACGAGGTGATCGCCGGCCGTGGGCTGGCGATCGTCGCGGACGACGGCGCGCTCACTGCGGCCGTCGACGCGGCGCTCCTCGGCGCCCCCGACATCGCCGAGAAGGTCCGTGGCGGCAAGGTGAACGCCGTCGGCCCGCTGGTGGGCGCGGTGATGAAGGCGATGAAGGGCCAGGCGGACGCGGCGACCGTGCGGCGACTGCTGCTGGAGCGCCTCGGCATCTCCTGACACCGCTTCCCGGCCCTCGCCTTCCCCTGCCCTCGCTTTCCCGGCCCTCGCCCGCCCGATCCCCGATTTGTCGTATTTCAGATGGTTCGCAGGTTTTAGCGCCGTTTGTTCGAGAAACGTCCGACCGGTCGCCGCTGCCCCCGTGCCGTGGGTTGCCCGTCCGTGATCCGAGCTCGGGAGGACCACGTTCTCCCGCCGTGTCGGACCCGCGTGTCGGGTTGCCGACGTCGTACGGCGCGTCGGATGCGAAGAGCCGGAGGCCTCCATAGGGTGGGTCTCCCATCGGGGTGTCACGATCGAGGGGAGAGCGTGCCGCCGTGCCCCTTACACCTTCCGGGTTCACTGCGTCAACCTCCCGCCGCCGGGGCCGGGGCCGCCGGACGGCGATCATCGTCGCGGTCGTCGTCGTCCTGCTGGCCGTCGCCGGCGGCGTCGGCTACGTCCTGAACAACCGCGCCGCCGACCGCGCCGCCGACCGGAAGGTCCAGGCTGCGGCCGACTCCTACCTGGCGGGCTGGCGGGCGCTGACGACTTCCGGTGGGACGGCGACCCCCGGCTCCGCGGCTGTCACCGCCGTCTCCACGCCCGGGAGCATCGACGTCGCGCGCCTGGTGGGCACGATGGCCGAGGTGCGTGACCGCCTGCTCGTCACAGCGGCTACGTTCACCCCGGGCGCGATCAGCCGCGGCGGCGAGACGGCGACCGTGCCGTACCTGGCCAGGCTCACGCTCTCCGGTCTGCCGACGCCGCTGGAGTACACCGGGGCGCTGCATCTCGTCTCGACCGGCGGCGGGTGGCGGGTGAAGGCTGATCCGGTCTCGGTGCATCCGGCCCTGCGCCCAGGGTTGCACCTGGACCGGACCGCCTCCACGGGTAAGCGGGGGGACCTGCTCGACGTGGCGGGCCAGCCGCTACGGGACTCCTCCGACCTGGCGGGCAACCTCGTCGGTCGAACGGCGCCGCTGTCCGGGTTGCAGCGGGTGTACGACGGCCGGCTGCGGGCGCAGGGCGGCGCGGTCGTCGTGCGGGACGCGAAGAACGCGACCGTGCAGACGCTGCACACCTATCCGATGACCGACGGCGAGGCGATCCGCACCACGATCGACTTGCAGGTCCAGCAGGCCGCCGAGGCGGCCCTGGCCACCGCGGCCCGCCCGACCGGGGCGATGGTCGCGATCGACACCCGCACCGGCGCCATCCTGGCCCTGGCCAACCATCCGCCCAGCGGGTCGAGCCGGGCTGTCCGGGGCAAGTACCCACCGGGTTCCATCTTCAAGATCGTGACGGCCACCGCCGCGCTGATGAACGGCAAGGCGCCGGACACGTCCCTGGACTGCACCCAGACGGTCAGCGTCGGCGGGCGGACCTTCCAGAACGCCGAGGCCGAGCAGTTCGGCCCCATCCCGCTGCGGACCGCGTTCGCCAGGAGCTGCAACACTGCGTTCATCCGGCTGGAGGAGTCACTCCCGGACGGCGCGCTGGAGAAGGCCGCCCAGCTCTACGGCTTCGACGGCCGCCCACCGCTGGATATCGCCAGCGTCGGGGGGATCTTCCCGACCCCGCGCGACGCGGTCGAGTCGGCGTCGGCGTCGATCGGCCAGGCCCGCATCGAGGTCTCCCCGCTGCAGATGGCGAGCGTCACCGCGGCGGTCGCGAGCGGTACCTGGCACCAGCCGTTCGTCGTCGGCCAGTCGGCGCGCAGCAACCCCATCCCGCCCGTGGTGCTGCCCCCGCTGCGGGACTTCATGCGGGCGGTCGTCACCGAGGGCACCGCCGCGAAGGTCCCGATGCCCGGCGAGGCCTTCGGGAAGACCGGCACCGCCGAGTACAAGGACGGCAACCCGCCGCCGACCCATGCGTGGTTCGTCGGCTACCGGGGCGACGTGGCCTTCGCGGTGATCGTCGAGGACGGCGGCTTCGGCGCGGAGACGGCCGCGCCGGTCGCGGCCAGGTTCCTCACCGCGTTGGACGGTGGCGAGATCGGTGCGCCCGGCTCCGGCGGGCAATGACCTGGCTGGCCCCGGTGCCCGGCTGGCCCCGTGCCCGGCGATGCTTGACGTGGGGCGGGAACTCCGGCAAGGTAGAGCTGTGCTTCTCGGGATTCTCGTACGCTCAGAGCGCGCATAGTCGACTACGTCGACCTGTGCGCCGCCCCTCAGTGCCTCTCGGCACGAGGGGCTTTTTCGTGCAGTGAGTACTGCCTCGTGCCAAGCCTGCGTGGTCGTGCTCAGCTGGCAGAGCCGTGCCCGGCGGGCCCGGTCCCGCCGGTCCCGCAATGCCAGCCGAGATTGCCACGCGTCACGCACATCCCCGGCCTGTCAAGGAAGACGACCAGATGACACGAAAGATCACCGGAGCCCAGTCGCTCGTCCACTCCCTTGAAGCGGTCGGAGCCGATGTGGTCTTCGGCATCCCCGGCGGTGCGATCCTGCCCGCCTATGATCCACTGTTCGACTCCACCCGGGTGCGGCATGTCCTCGTCCGGCACGAGCAGGGCGCGGGTCATGCGGCCGAGGGGTACGCGCAGGCCACCGGGCGGGTCGGGGTGTGCATGGCGACGTCGGGGCCGGGGGCGACCAACCTGGTGACCCCGATCGCCGACGCCTACATGGACTCGGTGCCGATCGTGGCCGTCACCGGGCAGGTCCCCAGCGCCTCGATCGGGACCGACGCCTTCCAGGAGGCGGACATCTGCGGCATCACTCTGCCGATCACCAAGCACAACTTTCTGGTCCAGTCCGCCGACGACATCCCGCGGATCATTGCGGAGGCGTTCCACCTGGCGGCGACGGGCCGGCCCGGACCGGTGCTCGTCGACCTGCCCAAGGACATCCTGCAGTCGGTCACCTCCGTGCTGCCGCACGATGTCTGGCCGCCGGCCCTCGACCTGCCCGGTTATCGTCCGGTCACCCGCCCGCACGGCAAGCAGGTGCGTGAGGCGGCGAAGATGATCAGCGCTGCCCGGCGCCCGGTGCTCTATGTCGGCGGGGGAGTGCTCAGAGCCCGCGCTGCCGCGGAGCTGCGGACGCTGGCGGAGCTCACCGGCATCCCGGTGGTCACCACTCTCATGGCCCGCGGCGCCTTCCCCGACTCCCATCCCCAGCACCTGGGCATGCCCGGTATGCACGGGTCGGTCGCCGCGGTGACCGCGCTGCAGAAGGCGGACCTGCTGATCACTCTCGGGGCCCGTTTCGACGACCGGGTGACCGGCAGGCTGTCCTCCTTCGCGCCCGGTGCCGCGGTCATTCACGCCGACATCGACCCGGCCGAGATCGGCAAGAACCGGACCGCGGACGTGCCGATCGTCGGTGACTGCCGTGACGTGATCAACGATCTCGTCGCCGCGCTCGTCCTGGAGGAGCGGCCGGACCTCGCCGCCTGGTGGCGGGCGCTGGACGGCTGGCGCCGGACCTACCCGCTGGGCTACGACCAGCCGGCCGACGGCTCGCTGGCCCCGCAGTACGTCATCGAGCGGCTCGGGAAGATCGCGGGACCGGAGACCATCTTCGCCGCCGGCGTCGGGCAGCACCAGATGTGGGCCGCGCAGTTCATCTCCTACGAGAACCCCTACACCTGGCTGAACTCCGGCGGCGCTGGCACGATGGGCTACGCCGTGCCGGCCGCGATGGGCGCCAAGGTCGGCCGTCCCGACGCCACGGTGTGGGCCGTCGACGGTGACGGCTGCTTCCAGATGACCAACCAGGAGCTTGCGACCTGCGCGCTGGAGGGGATCCCCATCAAGGTTGCCGTCATCAACAACGGGTCGCTCGGCATGGTCCGCCAGTGGCAGACCCTGTTCTACGACAAGCGGTACTCCAACACGGAGCTCGGGACGCACCCGGACTCCCCGCGGACCGGCGGCGCAGGGGCGTCTGGGCGGGGCGCAGCCGCGTCCAGGAGGGTGCGGGTGCCCGACTTCGTCCGGCTGGCCGAGGCGTTGGGCTGCGTCGGGCTGCGTTGCGAGACGGCGGCGGATGTCGACGCGACGATCGAGAAGGCGATGGCGATCGACGACGCCCCGGTCGTGGTGGACTTCGTCGTGCATCCCGACGCCATGGTGTGGCCGATGGTCGCCGCCGGCGCCAGCAACGACGACATCCGCATCGCGCGCGACACGGCGCCGGACTTCGACTACTCCGGCGACGCCGAGGTGAACCTCTGATGACCCGCCACACCCTGTCCGTGCTGGTGGAGAACAAGCCCGGGGTGCTGGCCCGGGTCTCGGGCCTGTTCTCCCGGCGCGGGTTCAACATCGAGTCACTCGCGGTCGGGCCGACCGAGCAGCCCGACATCTCCCGGATGACGATCGTCGTCGTCGTGGAGGACCTGCCGCTGGAACAGGTGACCAAGCAACTTAACAAGCTGATCAATGTTTTGAAGATCGTCGAGATGGATACCTCCGCCTCGGTGCAACGTGAGCTGATGCTCGTGAAGGTGCGCGCCGACCTGTCGGTGCGGTCCCAGGTCCTCGAGACGGTCGCTCTGTTCCGTGCCAAGGTGGTCGATGTCGCCCAGGACGCCGTTACCATCGAGGCGACGGGAACCCGCGACAAGCTGGACGCCCTCATCCGCATGCTGGAGCCGTTCGGAATCCGGGAACTGGTCCAGTCCGGCCTGGTGGCACTCGGCCGCGGATCGCGTTCGATCACCGATCGCAGCCTGCGAGCGGTCGACCGCCCGGCCTGACCGGGACCGTCGCGCGTCTTTTTCCTATCCACTCAACGAGGAGATTCCCTACGATGGTCGAGATCTACTACGACGACGACGCCTCGCTGGACGTCTTGGCCGACCGTAAGGTCGCCGTCATCGGCTACGGCAGCCAGGGCCACGCGCACGCGCTGAACCTGCGCGACAGTGGCGTCCACGTGCGGGTCGGCCTGCCGGCGGACAGCCGCAGCCGGGCCAGGGCCGAGAAGGAGGGCCTGCGGGTCCTCACCCCGGCGGAGGCGTCCGCCGAGGCCGACATCATCATGCTGCTCACCCCGGACACCACCCATCGCACGATCTACGCGGAGTCCATCGCCCCGCACCTCACCGCGGGCAAGGCGCTGGCGTTCGGGCACGGCTTCAACATCCGCTACGGGCTCATCGAGCCGCCGGCCGGCGTCGACGTGTTCATGGTTGCTCCAAAGGGGCCGGGTCACCTGGTACGGCGGGTCTTCGAGGAGGGCAAGGGCGTTCCCGTCCTCGTCGCGGTGGAGGCCGACGCGAGCGGCAACGCGCTGGCCGTCGCGCTGGCCTACGCCAAGGGCATCGGTGGCACTCGGGCCGGTGCGCTGAGGACCACCTTCACCGAGGAGACCGAGACCGACCTGTTCGGCGAGCAGGCCGTGCTTTGCGGCGGCGCCAGCGCGCTCGTGCAGGCCGGCTTCGAGACCCTCGTCGAGGCGGGCTACACCCCGGAGGTCGCGTACTTCGAGTGCCTGCACGAGCTCAAGCTCATCGTCGACCTGATGTACGAGGGCGGCATTTCCCAGATGCGGTACTCGATCTCGGACACCGCGGAGTACGGCGATGTCACGCGCGGCCCGCGCGTCATCACCCCCGCGGTGAAGGCCGAGATGCGCAAGATCCTTGACGAGATCCGCGACGGCACGTTCGCTCGTGAGTGGGTGGCCGAGGACGACAATGGTCGGCCGAACTTCACCAAGCTCGTGGCGGAGGGCAAGCAGCACCCGATCGAGCAGGTCGGTGCGAAGCTCCGGCCGATGATGTCCTGGATCGCCTGATGTTCAGGATCGCCAGGTAGATCCCGCGGGTCGTCGGGCGGATCGTGCCCTCTCGGGGACGGCCGTGGTGCGCTGCCGCCGTCCCCGGGTGCGTGCCGTCCCCAGGTGCGTGCCGTCTCCGTCCCGGTGCCGGGCACGCCGTCGCCGTCGGTCGGCGGAAAGGGTTCGGAGTTCACGGCGGGCGTCGGTAGGCTGGGCCCGCCGCGTCGTGCGGTGCCCGCAGTATCCACGTTCATCATCGCCAGGCCGAAGGCCACGTGATCACGCCTCGTTCCGCGTCGCCTCCCGGTCTGACCCGAGGTCGCTAGGAGAGGTCCAGTGCCTGTCGTACTCGTTGCCGAGGAGCTCTCACCGGCCGGGCTGGAGGTGCTGTCCGGGGACTTCGAGGTTCGTCACGTCGACGGTGCCGACCGGTCCGCGTTGCTGCCCGCCATCGCCGACGTCGACGCCGTGATCGTCCGGTCGGCCACCAAGATCGACGCCGAGGTGCTCGCCGCCGCGGGAAAGCTCAAGGTCGTCGCCCGGGCCGGCATCGGGCTGGACAACGTCGACGTCGCTGCCGCCACCCAGCGCGGTGTCATGGTGGTCAACGCGCCGCAGTCGAACATCGTCAGTGCGGCCGAGCACGCGATCGCGCTGCTGCTCGCCGTCGCCCGGCGGGTTCCCGCGGCCAACGAGGCACTGCGCGGCGGCGAGTGGAAGCGCTCGAAGTACGTCGGTGTCGAACTCGTGGAGAAGACGGCCGGCGTCGTCGGCCTCGGGCGGATCGGCGTGCTCGTGGCGCAGCGGCTCGCCGGCTTCGGGATGAAGGTCATTGCCTACGACCCGTACGTGTCGGTGGCCCGTGCCGCGCAGCACGGCGTGACCCTCGTCGACCTCGACGAGCTGCTTCGGCAGAGTGACATGATCACGATTCATCTGCCCAAGACGCCGGAGACGCTCGGTCTGATCGGCACCGACGAGCTGGCCCGGACCAAGCCCGGTGTCATCATCGTCAACGCGGCGCGCGGCGGCCTTGTTGACGAGGCGGCGCTTGCCGAGGCGGTCCGCTCCGGTCAGGTCGGCGGCGCGGGCATCGACGTCTTCGCCAAGGAGCCCACGACGGCCTCCCCGCTGTTCGGGCTCGACAACGTCGTCGTCACCCCCCATCTCGGCGCGTCCACCCAGGAGGCGCAGGACAAGGCCGGGCTCGCCGTCGCCCGCTCGGTGCGGCTGGCGCTGCAGGGCGAGTTCGTGCCTGACGCGGTCAACGTGCAGGCCGGTGGCGTCGTGGCCGAGGACCTCCGGCCGGGTCTTCCGCTCGCGGAGAAGCTCGGGCAGCTCTTCTCCGGCCTCGCGGGCAGCCTGGCCGCGGCGATCACCGTCGAGGTGCGTGGCGAGATCGCCGTGCACGACGTCTCGGTGTTGCAGCTCGCGGTGCTCAAGGGCGTGTTCACCGATGTGACCGAGGAGCAGGTCACCTACGTCAACGCACCGCTGCTGGCCAAGGAGCGCGGGGTCGACGTGGCCCTGGAGACCGCCGAGGACAGCCCCGACTATCACAACCTCGTGACTGTGCGAGGAGTCCTCGCCGATGGCACGCCCGTGTCGGTGAGCGGCACGCTTGTCGGCTCGCGGCAGGTCGAGAAGATCACCGCGATCGACGGGTTCGAGGTCGACATCCGGCCCGAGGCGCATCTGGCGTTCTTCCGCTACGAGGACCGGCCGGGGATCGTCGGCGCGGTCGGTGCCCTGCTCGGCGAGGCGCACATCAACATTGCCAGTGCGCAGGTCAGCCGCCTGCAGGCCGGCGGCGAGGCGTTGATGTCGCTGTCGCTCGACGACGCGGTCGCCCCCGACATCCTGGCCGAGATCGCGAAGATCATCGGCGCGTCCTACGCCAGGGCCGTGAGCATCAGCAGCGAATGACTCCTGGGGGAGCCGTGGGGGCCTTCGGCGGTCCGGGGTGTTCCTCGGGTTGCCGTGGATTACCTGGGCTGGATGGGGTTTACCAGGGACACCTGCGGGCGATCCAACGGTAGGCGGTCGATTGGGTACGGGTGGCGGTGGCGTGGGGACGTGATCCAGGTAATCTTTCCGTGGAACGCGCGCCGTAGTCGTGGTGTCGGGTTTACCGTGGCTAGTATGGCGTCGCGGCATCAGGACCCGTTCGAGGGGCTTCGCCTGGATGAGCGATTCGTCCGCGGAGCCCGGTTTCTCGAACCGTCCGCGGCCGAGCGCAGCCGGCAGCACGGCCGGCCGGCTTCCAGTCGCTGTCAGGTCGTCCCAGCTCCCCGGGGTCTGCCCGGCTTTTTCCATCGGCTGGTGGCGCCGCCCAGACCGCCGGGCCGCCCCCGCCAGATCGCGAGGATGGTCACGTTCTTGGCCATCATCGTCGGGATGATCACCATCACCGTCGTCGCCCTGCGGCAGACGGCGAACCGGACCAGTCCGACCGCCGCACGGCTGGCGCCGACCACATCGTCGGGGTCCTCTGTGGCCGCCACCAGGCAGACCGCCGTACCGGCTGCCACCGGCGCGCTGACCGGTCCCCCCGCCGGCTTTGGGCTCAGGCCGGACCTGCTCGCGGCCCTGCGGCCGGGTGACTGCCTGAACTGGACCCCCTATCCGGCGGGCTCGCTCGCCTCGGTCGATCCGGTGGTGCCCGTCCGGGTGAGCTGCGGGGAGCCCCACATCGACGAGGTCACCCGGATGGTCGACCTGGCGGTGCTCTTCCAGCGTTGGCCTGGCGCGTCGGCGATCGCCGAGGTGACGGACGAGCGCTGTGCCGGAGCACTGCGCGAGTTCGCCGGAGCCGTCGACAGCACTCCGCGCCGTACCGTCGGCACGATCTACCCGTCCGAACCCAGCTGGCAGCACGGTGCACACGCAGCCGTGTGCACCGTGCGCACCGGCGACCTGCGGCCCCGCAGCGGTCCGTCCCGTGTCCCCGGCGCCGTCGCAGCACCTGAGTTTCCTCGCGGTCGGCCGAACATCCGGTAACGTTGGTGCGCGATGCGTGCGCTGCTTCTCCTTAGCCGCCGCGGCGGGGCCTGATACCTGAGCTGGCTTCCCCGTCGCGGTGTTTTCGTGTGTCAGCGTCGGGATCCTCGCCATCACGGCGGTCCAGCGTCCAGGTGCGGCCTGACGCTCCTCTGCTGATTCTCCGTGGATCCTCCGGCATCCAGTCACCCACGTCGCGAACCGTGTGATCACGGTCGCGGGGGACTCTTTCGAGGAAGCAGGAGCAGGAATGACCACGCAGCAGCTGTCCGGCATGCCGGTCGAGAAGTATCGTCCGTTCGTCCCCGTCTCACTTCCCGACCGGACCTGGCCCGAGCAGACGATCACTCGTGCCCCGCAGTGGTGCAGTGTCGATCTGCGCGACGGTAACCAGGCACTGATCGACCCGATGACCCCCGCCCGCAAGATGCAGATGTTCGAGCTGCTGGTGGCGATGGGGTACAAGGAGATCGAGGTCGGGTTCCCGGCGGCCAGCCAGACCGACTTCGACTTCATCCGGCAGCTGATCGAATCCGATCGCATCCCGGACGACGTCGTCATCCAGGTCCTGACGCAGGCGCGGGAGGATCTGATCGAGCGCACGGCCGCGTCGCTGGTCGGCGCGGACCGGGCGCTGATCCACCTGTACAACTCGACGTCCACGTTGCAGCGGCGGGTGGTGTTCGGTCTTGATCGGGCTGGGGTGACCGAGATCGCGGTGCAGGGCGCCCGGTGGTGTGCCCAGTACGCCGAGAAACTGCTGGACGGCACCGATGTGCGCTGGCAGTACAGCCCGGAGTCGTTCACCGGCACCGAACTCGACTACGCGGTGGAGGTGTGCGAGGCGGTTATGGACGTGTGGGCGCCGACCCCGCAGCATCCGGTCGTGCTGAACCTGCCGGCGACGGTCGAGATGTCGACCCCGAACGTCTACGCCGACCAGATCGAATGGGTCGGGCGGAACCTGACCCGCCGGGATGCCGTCGTGCTGTCCCTGCACCCGCACAACGACCGGGGCTGCGCGGTCGCCGCCGCGGAGCTGGGTGTGCTGGCCGGCGCCGACCGGGTTGAGGGCTGCCTTTTCGGCAACGGGGAACGGACCGGGAACGTCTGCCTGGTCACGCTGGGGATGAACCTGTTCTCGCAGGGGATCGACCCGATGATCGATTTCTCGGACATCGACGGGATCCGACGCGCGGTGGAGTACTGCAACCAGCTGCCCGTCCATCCCCGTCATCCCTACGGGGGCGACCTCGTCTACACCGCCTTCTCCGGCTCCCATCAGGACGCCATCAAGAAGGGTTTCGAGGCTATGGAGCGCACCGGCCAGATTCGCTGGGAGGTGCCCTACCTGCCGATCGACCCGAAGGACGTCGGCCGCTCCTACGAGGCGGTGATCCGGGTGAACAGTCAGTCCGGCAAGGGAGGGGTGGCATACCTGCTGAAGTCCGAGCACTCCCTGGACCTGCCGCGCCGGCTGCAGATCGAGTTCTCCGGTGCCGTGCAGCGCCACACCGACTCCGAGGGCGGCGAGGTGACGGCCGAGGAACTCTGGACGATTTTCCGCGGCGAGTACTTCCTGGACGGCGCGGAGGGGTCCGGCCTGCTTGAGCTGCTGGGCTCCCGGACGACGGCGGCGTCGGGCGATCGGGACGAGGTCTCCGTCTCGGTCCGTTTCCAGGGGGGGGCCGACACGGTGATCACGGGAACCGGCAACGGCCCCATTGACGCGTTCGTCGCGGCGCTGGCCAGCCGCGATCTGACCGTGCGGATCCTGGACTACAACGAGCACGCCCTGGGCTCGGGAGCGGATGCGCGAGCGGCCGCGTACCTCGAGGTGGCTGTCGACGACCGGATCTTCTGGGGAGTCGGGATCGACGCCAACATCGTGACGGCGTCCCTGCGGGCCGTGGTGAGTGCCGTGAACCGGGCTGCCCGGGACCGTTCGGTGCCCGCCGCGCGGACGTCAGGGGACGAGGCACAGCCGGCGGCCACGCCTCTGGCCGGCTGACACGCGCCTGCCTGCCCGTCGTGTCGGGCGAGGGCACCCATCGGAGAACCGGCGGGTGTCCCTCGCCTCGGCTGGTGCCCGCGCGGGCTGGTCGTGGTGGTGGCGCTGGTAGCGCTGGTTAGTCGTGGCGGTCCGCCGGTCCCACGTCGTGGATATTCTGGCGGACCTCGTCCAGCATCGACTCCGGGATATCCATCATCCCATGATCAACTCGTGCGTGGGTGTCGACGGAACGGAGAAGATCGTCTTCGGTGGGGGCGACGATGCGCGTCTCGCAGTCGTGCATGATCGCACCACAGTAGAATTGTTTCATGCTCGGGCGCCGGACGGTGATCTCTACCGACGCGGAATGACTCCTGGTCGCTGGGCTCGGCGACATGAGCGTCTGCGCGGTCCAATAACGGTTTCGCCTCATGTGGACATTTCCGCGAGCCGTAGCATCAGCCGCTCCATCCGTACCAGGCCGAGTGGGCGCCCCATCTCGGTCACGATTATCACGGGATCGAATCGGTTGGCCCGGGCCCGCGTCATGGCTCGACGCGCGACCTCGGTCACCGGCTCCTCGGGCCGCGCGAAAAACGTCGTGGGAACACGGCGCGGTTCCGTGCCGCCGCCCGGGCCGCCGGACAGATGCAGGGCGACCGGTCGGCATCGGTTGGAGACGATGATGGTGGCTCGAGGCGCCCGGTCACCGTCCGGTCCGGCCGAATCATCGCCGGCCGCGAGACCGTCCCGGTTCCGGGCGGCGCTCATGGGACAGGACGGACAGTCCGCGGACATGGCGCACCGACCGGATTCACCTATGCTGATCGTGACCTGTTCCATCAGGCTCTCGATGCTCGCGGCGTGGTTGCTGCGTTCCGAGAATTGGTGGATACGCCGAGCCACGGTTGGGTCGAGCTGCTGCCAGTCCCGGGAGGGACGCCCGAGCAGGAATCCCTGGCCGAGCGGAACCCCCAGCGCGACCAGCATGCCGAGCTCGTCGAACCGCTCGACCCCCTCCGCGATGACCCAGGCGTTGAGCCGGCTGGCGAAGGTGCCGACCAGCTCGGTGAGGGCGATCTTGACTTGGTCGTCGTCCACGTTGACCACGAGCGAGCGGTCCAGCTTGACGAAGTCGGGGCGGATTCGCGCCAGCTGCCGCAACCCGGCGTAGCCCGAGCCGACGTCGTCCATCGCCACGAACGCACCGAGATTGCGCAGTGCGCCCGCGGTGGTCGTCAGGCCGGTGGTGGCGTCGAGGTCGACCGCCTCGTTGAGTTCTAGGACCAGGCGCCGCAGGTCCGCGCGCTGCCAGACTGCCGTGACTTCTGGTGTGGTGAGCAGATGGGGCAGGACGTTGACCGCGAGGAAGCAGCGGTCGGGAAGCCGGTCACGCGCCTCCAGCGCGGCGGCGAGGACACGGGCCTCCAACTGGGCCGCGAGCCCGAGCCGGTCCGCCTCGGCGAAGACGAGGTCGGGCGGGTGGGCCGGGTGGCTGTGGAAGCGTGCGAGCGCCTCATACCCCGCGATGACCCCCCGTTGCAGATCCACGATCGGCTGGAAGAACAGCACGGGTTCGTCGGGATCGGCGAGAACCCGGCGTAGGTCGGGCCGGTCGTCGCCACGCGTCCCACCCCCGTCGCTGTTCTTCGACCGCCCGGGGGGACCCGCCCCACCGGCTGCGGGCAGCGTCCTGCCCTCGGCCGCGCCACCGGGCGAAACAGCCGCGTCGCCGACATCGGGGCGGTCGCTGGACGGAGGTCCCGCGGGAATCCGCTGCCGAGTAATCATGCGCCGTGCACCCCCCTCGCATCGAAGCACGTCGCACCTGTCCTGTAAGTGATTTTCTTACCATCCGGCCGCGATGCCGGGTGCGAGTACCGTCCGGAGTTGTGAATCCTGCGCTCTTTTGTGCGACCAGCGGGTGGCGGTCGGATTGCCGTTCATCGTCCTTCCCGTGCCCCCGGCGCAAGATCGGCGGTTTCTGGGTGCCGGAGGCGTCGTTCATCGTTGATCCGTCGCCAAAACGGTCATTGCTCGCCAGGATTTTCGGGTGCCGACGCGAGGCGTGCGAGTAGTCCGAGTCGGCCGATGGAAATCAATCCAGCAACAACGGGGGTGAACTTTATTCGGCGAGGTGGTGCGCTACGATTACTCAAGGTGATCGAATGTGGAAGTGTGGGTGGCGTTCCGGAGGCGAGGTTAGGCTGAGGTAGTGGTATAGCTACCGTTCGCAGTTATTCGGGGGTGATTCGCGGCCGTTCGGGAGTACGATGATGGCTGCCGGGGCGGTGGCCCGTCGTGAGCGGACCCGTGCGGACCCGCGGTCGGCCGCTACAGTCGGCCCATGAGGCTTGCAGTGATCGGCGGTGACGGGATCGGCCCCGAGGTGGTGGCGGAGGGGTTGCGGGTGCTGCGCGCGGTACATCCCAAGGTCGACATGACCGAATACGACCTGGGTGCCCGGCGCTGGCACGAGACCGGGGAGACGCTGCCCGACTCGGTGCTGGAGGAACTGCGCGGTCACGACGCGATCCTGCTCGGGGCGGTCGGTGATCCCGGCGTGCCCAGCGGTGTCCTCGAGCGTGGCCTGCTGCTGCGGCTGCGGTTCGAATTCGATCATCACGTCAATCTCCGGCCGGTGCGGCTCTACCCGGGAGTCCGCTCGCCGCTGGCCGGCGATCCGGCTATCGACATGATCGTGGTGCGGGAGGGCACGGAGGGGCCGTACGCGGGCGCGGGGGGTGTGCTCCGGAAGGGGACGCCTCACGAGGTGGCGACCGAGGAGAGCCTCAACACCCGGTACGGCGTCGAGCGCGTCGTGCGCGACGCGTTCCGGCGGGCCGATCGACGCGAGCGTCGCCATCTGACTCTCGTGCACAAGGACAACGTGCTGACCAAGGCCGGCGACCTGTGGTCGCGCACCGTGGCCGAGGTGGCGCCCGAGTTCCCCGACGTGCGCGTCGACTACCAGCACGTGGACGCGGCCTCGATGTTCTTCGTGACCGATCCGGGCCGGTTCGACGTCGTCGTGACGGACAACATGTTCGGCGACATCATCACCGACATCGGCGCGGCCATCACCGGCGGGATCGGCCTGGCCGCCAGTGGCAACCTCGATCCCTCCGGTGCCCACCCGAGCATGTTCGAGCCCGTGCACGGCAGCGCCCCGGATATCGCCGGCAGGCAGCTCGCCGACCCGACGGCCACCGTCGCCTCGGTGGCGATGCTGTTCGATCATCTCGGCCACGCCGAGGAGGCGGCGAAGGTCGAGGCCGCCGTCGCATCCTCCCTGGCGGATCGTGCCGCCGCGGGAGCGGCCCAGCTGTCGACCCGGGAACGCGGCGAGGACCTCGCCGCGCGGGCGGCGGGCTGAGTCCTCGCCACCCCGGTCCTCGCGCCACCCCGCCACGCCACCGGTGGAGGCCGGATGGTTGATCGCCGCGGGGGCCCTTCCGGTCCAGGTGCGTCGTGGTTATTCTCTACGGGAGCCGTAGATCCGGTAAGACGGCAGCCGACAGGGCCCCACCACGGCGAAGATCGGCGGATTCGTCATCTCCTGTTCGCTTCGTCGTACTTTGGCCTGGAGTCGCCGTGCCTATCACCCCAACCTCGAAGATCTGGATGAGTGGAGAGTTCGTCGACTGGGACGACGCCCGCATCCACGTGCTCAACCCGACCCTGCACTACGGGTGGGGTGTGTTCGAAGGCGTCCGCTGCTACGAGACGGCCCAAGGGCCCGCCGTGTTCCGGCTGACGGACCACATCGCCCGTCTCTACCGCAGTGCCAAGATTTATGTGATGGAGCCGTCCTTCACGCCGGAGCAGGTCGTCGCGGCGACGAAGGAGACCATCGCGGTGAACGACATCGCCTCCTGCTACATCCGGCCGCTGATCTACCTCGGTTACGGTGAGATGGGGCTCAATCCGTTGCCTTCTCCTGCCGAGGTCATGATCGCGGTGTGGCCGTGGGGCGCCTACCTCGGCGAGGAGGCAGAGGAGAACGGTGTCCGCGCGATGATTTCTTCCTGGAAGCGGAACGACCCGAACATCACGCCGCCGGCGGCCAAGGCGTCCGGGCAGTACCTCAACTCGTCCCTGGCGAAGGTCGCGGCGGTCAAGGCCGGTTACGACGAGGCGATTCTGACCAGCCCCAATGGCCACATCGCCGACGGCACCGGGGAAAACGTCTTCATCGTCTCCGGACGCAAGGTCATCACTCCGCTCCTCACGGATGGTCCGCTCGGTGGCATCACCCGCGCCTCGATCATGAGGATCGCCGCCGATCAGGGGTACGAGGTGATCGAGCAGCACATCGTGCGCACCGACCTCTATCTGGCTGACGAGGCGTTCTTCACCGGCACGGCGGCCGAGATCGTGCCGATCGTCGAGGTGGACGACCGGCAGGTCGGGAGCGGGAAGCCGGGCCCCGTCACCCGGGAGCTGCTGGAGATCTTCCAGCGCGCGACCCGGGGGGAACTGGACCGATACCAGGAGTGGAACGAGTTCGTCCAGCAATAACGCCGTGGCCGGCGTCGCGGGCGTTCGCGCGTTGCCCCGCGTCCCGGCCAGGGTCGTGAGCCCGGCCCCGCGTGTCCGGGCTCACATAATGCCCACGCCGAAGCATCGTGTGCTCTGGTCAACATGGCCGGCAGGGCCTACCGTCGCGAGTAGCAGTTTTCACGAATGCACAAGCGTCGGGAGGGCGTCGTGCGGGTTTCGGAGGCTATGAGCTCCCTTGTTCTCATGATCGGCCCGGGGCACACGCTTCGCCAGGCGGCGAGGCTGATGGCGGCGCGCAAGGTGGGTGCCGCGGTCGTCGACGATGCGGACAGTGAGGGCTACGGGATCCTGACCGAACGGGACGTTCTGCGATCGATCGCCGCGGCTCAGGATCCGGATGTCGAGATCGCGGGCGACCATCTCACCCGCGATGTCGTCTTCGCGGATCCGGAGTGGTCCTTGGACGAGGCGGCTGCCGCGATGCTGCGGGGCGGTTTTCGGCACCTTATCGTGACCTCGGGCGGTGGCGTAGCCGGAATCCTCTCCATGCGTGACGTGGTACGTTACTGGAGTAACCATCATGTTACGGTATGATGTCTACCGTGTCGTACGCCGGGGATGCTTGCGGTCTGCCGCCGAATCCGATCCCGTCGTCCGGGATATCTGGGGAACATGAGGCAGGCGGACGGCGCTACGGTCACCGCATGCACGACAACGAGGCGGTCGCCCTGCTCCGAGCGACCACGCTGCTGAAGGAACTGCAGGAGGAGGACCTGTTGCGGCTCGCCACGCGAGCCGTCACGCGACGTTTCCGGCGTGGACAGGCTGTCTTCACGGAAGGTGAGACCGCCGACACTCTTTTGGTGGTCGCCTCCGGGCGGTTGAAGGTGCTCACGAAGGCCGATGACGGCCGTGATCACATTTTGAACATTGTCGGGCCACGGGAAACCCTGGGAGAACTCAACATCGTCGAAGGGGGTACCCGGTCCGCCGGCGTCGAGGCGCTCGAACCGAGTACTGCGCTGGTTCTCGACCGCGCCGCGGTCTGGGAACTCGTGCGGGAACGGCCGGCCGTCGCCGAGCAGCTCATCCGAGCACTGGTGGCGCACGTGCGACGCCTCACCGGAGCGAATGCCGACTTCGTCTTCCTCGATCTGCCGCGACGCGTGGCCAAGTTGCTCCTGCTGCGGATGCGGGAGGCGGGGCGTCCAATGATCGAACTCGGCCTCACGCAGACCGAGATCGCCTCGCTGCTCGGCGGTTCCCGCCAGTCGGTGAACCAGGCGTTGCGCGAGTTCGAGCGGAGGACCTGGATCCTCTCGGAAGGTCAGACCATCACGATCCTGCAGGTCGACCGGCTACGCCGGTTTGCGGGGGACTGAGATCCTCCGCTGTGGCGCACGCCACATCCGTCACATGTCGGGCCTGTTACATCGTAGGCTTGTCATCCGGCGGCGAACCCGTCTCCGTCGCGCGCTTCGGTCGCTGACCCCTGGGGCCGGGCGCGTGGCGGCCCCAGGTTCCCGAACTCTGCTCGGTTCGGCGTGCCGGAGGTTGTCCGGACCGCTCGGCTCGGCCGGGGCGGAACGGCCCAAGATCCTTGCGGAGGGGCGCCCCGTGCGGCCATACGATCCCGATTCCCTGCACGTCTATGACACGACATTGCGGGACGGTACCCAGCAGGAGGGGTTGTCGCTCTCGGTCGGCGACAAACTCGCGGTGGCCCGTCACCTGGACGATCTCGGTGTCGGTTTTATCGAGGGCGGCTGGCCGGGATCGAACCCGAAGGACGCGGAGTTCTTCACCCGGGCGCGCGGCGAACTGAACCTGACGACCGCCGTGCTGACCGCCTTCGGGGCCACCCGGCGGGCGGGCCGCGCCGCCGCGGACGATCCCCAGGTGGCGGCGCTTCGGGACGCGGGGACCTCGGTGGTCTGCCTGGTCG